>NZ_JBSGDB010000127.1:0-20380 GCF_053602155.1 Streptomyces sp. NPDC004561 | reverse complement strand
GAACCAGGTGCCGTCGGCGGGTCAGACCAGCCCCGCCAGCACCAGCGGCACCAGCGTCGTCTTGCCGGTGCCGGGCGGCGCCACCAGGACGGCGGTGCCCCCGGCGTCCAGAGCGTCGGACAGGGCGGGCAGGGCGGAGCGCACGGGGAGCGCGTCCAGGGCGTCGTAACGGATCACGCCCCCAGTGTCGTACTACGGAGAGGACGGCCCCCCATGCGCGCGGATGCGGAGCGTGACCCGGATATCTCCTGGCGGCGCGTCGCCAGGAACCGTCGGCAGCCCCGTGCGACGGAGAAAAAGGGCCCCCGCGCGGGCGCGCGGGGCGAAAACGCGGCCCTCGCGCGCGTGGGCGTGCTTTACGGGGTCAGTCCCGCTCGCACACGAAGATGGCCGTCCCCGGGATCAGGTTCCCGCGCAGCGGGGACCAGCCGCCCCACTCCGAGGTGTTCCAGGCGGGCCACTCCGGCTCCACCAGGTCCACCAGCCGGAAGCCCGAGGCCGCGATGTCACGCACGCGGTCGCCGAGCGTCCTGTGGTGCTCCACGTAGACCGCCCGGCCCTCCTCGTCCTGCTCCACGTAGGGCGTGCGGTCGAAGTAGGAGGCGGCCACCGAGAGACCCTCGGGGCCCGGCTCGTCCGGGAACGCCCAGCGGATCGGGTGCGTCACCGAGAAGACGAACCGGCCGCCCGGCCGCAGCACCCGCCGCACCTCGCGCAGCACCAGCCGCGGGTCCGCGACGAACGGCAGCGCGCCGTAGGCCGAGCACGCGAGGTCGAAGGAGCCGTCCGCGAAGGGCAGCGCGCCGGCGTCGGCACAGATCAGGGGAAACGATCCGCCGATCCGCAGCGCGTGCTGCAGCTGGCGGTGCGAGAGGTCCAGGGCGACCGGGCGGGCGCCCTGGGCGGTCAGCCAGCGCGAGCACTGCGCCGCCCCCGCGCCGATCTCCAGGACCTCCTTGCCCTTCAGGTCCTCCGGCGGGCCGAGCAGCTCGGCCTCCACCTCGTCCAGGCCCTCCGGACCCCACACGAAGCGGTCGTCGCCGAGGAACGTTCCGTGGTCCACCTGGTACTCGTCCGCGTTGCGGTCCCACCAGCCACGGTTGGCCCGGCTGCTCTCCGCGACCCCGGCGTCACGGCGGGTGGCTTCGGGCTCGTCCCCCGAAGGGTCGAGCGGTTCCGGCTCTTGGATGATCGGCTCCCTCGTCGTACTCTTCCGTCCAACCTGCCGGGCGAAGGCGTGTCACGGAAGGGGTCTCGAAGGCCTGCGCGGCCTCGCGAGACGTTTCTTCTGCCGGAAATGCGGCGATCCGCCCCCGGTGTGCGCCTTCGCGCATTGACCCTGCCCGGCTGCCCCCGTATGCTACAAGTTGCGCTGCGGGCCTGCGCACCTCAGACGTAGCAGGCTGCGCTCGCATCTGTTGTATGTCCCCTCGGTTGTCGAGGCGCCACCGGGCACCCGGTGCTCAAAGTGGCGCTTCCTTGGCTGTCCGGCTTCATCAGAGCGAAACGGGCTCCCGGCGTAAGCAGTACCTACGACTTCAATGTCCGTACCGGAGCCCTTTCCCACATGACGAGCAGCACCGAGACCACCGCCACCACCCCGCAGGTTGCGGTCAACGACATCGGTAACGAGGAAGCCTTCCTCGCCGCGATCGACGAGACGATCAAGTACTTCAACGACGGCGACATCGTCGACGGCGTCATCGTGAAGGTCGACCGGGACGAGGTCCTGCTCGACATCGGTTACAAGACCGAAGGTGTCATCCCGAGCCGCGAGCTCTCGATCAAGCACGACGTCGACCCGAACGAGGTCGTCGCCGTCGGTGACGAGATCGAGGCCCTCGTCCTCCAGAAGGAGGACAAGGAAGGCCGCCTGATCCTCTCGAAGAAGCGCGCCCAGTACGAGCGTGCCTGGGGCACCATCGAGAAGATCAAGGAAGAGGACGGCATCGTCACCGGTACCGTCATCGAGGTCGTCAAGGGTGGTCTCATCCTCGACATCGGCCTCCGTGGCTTCCTCCCGGCCTCCCTGGTCGAGATGCGCCGCGTCCGCGACCTCCAGCCGTACGTCGGCAAGGAGCTCGAGGCCAAGATCATCGAGCTGGACAAGAACCGCAACAACGTGGTCCTGTCCCGCCGTGCCTGGCTCGAGCAGACCCAGTCCGAGGTCCGCCAGACGTTCCTCACGACCCTGCAGAAGGGTCAGGTCCGTTCCGGTGTCGTCTCCTCGATCGTCAACTTCGGTGCCTTCGTGGACCTGGGTGGCGTCGACGGCCTGGTCCACGTCTCCGAGCTGTCCTGGAAGCACATCGACCACCCGTCCGAGGTCGTCGAGGTCGGCCAGGAGGTCACCGTCGAGGTTCTCGACGTGGACATGGACCGCGAGCGCGTCTCCCTGTCGCTGAAGGCGACCCAGGAAGACCCGTGGCAGCAGTTCGCCCGCACCCACCAGATCGGCCAGGTCGTGCCCGGCAAGGTCACGAAGCTGGTTCCGTTCGGTGCGTTCGTCCGCGTGGACGAGGGCATCGAGGGTCTGGTCCACATCTCCGAGCTGGCCGAGCGCCACGTGGAGATCCCGGAGCAGGTCGTCCAGGTCAACGACGAGATCTTCGTCAAGGTCATCGACATCGACCTCGAGCGCCGCCGCATCAGCCTCTCGCTGAAGCAGGCCAACGAGTCCTTCGGTGCCGACCCGGCCTCGGTCGAGTTCGACCCGACCCTGTACGGCATGGCCGCGTCCTACGACGACCAGGGCAACTACATCTACCCCGAGGGCTTCGACCCCGAGACCAACGACTGGCTCGAGGGCTACGAGAAGCAGCGCGAGGAGTGGGAGCGCCAGTACGCCGAGGCGCAGTCCCGCTTCGAGCAGCACCAGCAGCAGGTCATCAAGTCCCGCGAGGCGGACGCTGCGGCTGCCGCCGAGGGTGGCGAGGCCGCCGCTCCGGCCGCGACCGGCGGTTCGTACTCCTCCGAGGGTGCGGACACCTCCGGCGCGCTGGCCTCGGACGAGGCGCTGGCCGCGCTGCGCGAGAAGCTGGCCGGTGGCCAGAGCTGATCGCTGCCGCTGAGGCTTAGCCGATAGCTGGTCCTGAGGGGCCGTACCTTCCGAGGTGCGGCCCCTCAGGCGTGTCCGGGGGTGCCTGCCGTCGTGTCCACCACGGGCCGTCCGTGGCCGACCGATCAGTTCCCCGCGCCCTGCGGAACTGCCGTACCGCCGCCGGCACCGCTGATCAACGGCGTGTCGCGGGAATGACCGCGTTCCAGGGCGTGTTGTGGATGTCGGACACGAGGAGGAGCGGTCACAGTGCTTGATCCGCAGGGTTTGTACGCATGGGAGCCGAAGGGCCTGGCCGTGGTCGACATGGCGCTCGCCCAGGAGTCGGCCGGCCTTGTCATGCTCTACCACTTCGACGGATACATCGACGCGGGCGAGACCGGCGACCAGATCGTCGACCGGCTGCTCGACTCACTGCCCCACCAGGTCGTGGCACGCTTCGACCACGACCGGCTCGTGGACTACCGGGCGCGCCGCCCCCTGCTCACCTTCAAGCGGGACCACTGGACCGAGTACGAGGTCCCGGCCATCGAGGTCCGCCTGGTCCAGGACGCCACCGGCGCCCCCTTCCTGCTGCTGTCCGGGCCCGAGCCGGACGTGGAGTGGGAGCGGTTCGCGGCGGCGGTACGGCAGATCGTGGAGCGGCTCGGGGTCCGCCTGTCCGTGAACTTCCACGGCATCCCCATGGGCGTCCCGCACACCCGGCCCGTGGGCCTCACGCCGCACGGCAACCGCACCGACCTCGTCCCCGGACACCGCAGCCCCTTCGAGGAGGCCCAGGTGCCCGGCAGCGCGGAGTCGCTGGTGGAGTACCGCCTCATGGAGGCCGGGCACGACGTCCTGGGCGTCGCCGCGCACGTCCCGCACTACATCGCCCGTTCGCCGTACCCGGACGCCGCCCTGACCGTCCTGGAGGCCGTCACGGCCGCCACCGGCCTGGTGCTGCCCGGCGTGGCGCACTCCCTGCGCACGGACGCGCACCGCACGCAGACCGAGATCGACCGGCAGATCCAGGAGGGCGACGAGGAACTGACCGCCCTCGTCCAGGGCCTAGAGCACCAGTACGACGCGGCGGCGGGCGCCGAGACCCGCGGCAACATGCTCGCCGAGCCGGTGGAGATCCCGTCGGCCGACGAGATCGGTCGCGAGTTCGAGCGATTCCTGGCAGAACGGGAAGGCGACAACTGAGCGCTGCCGCTGCTGCCGGTTCCCGGGTGTCGTGTCGGTGACGGCCGGCCGCCGCGGGTTCGTCGGTGTCATGAGGGCGGCTGTCGACCGCTGCCGCTTTGGCCGGCGCAAGGGGGGGGCCAGGACTGACCGCTGTCCGGTTTCGCGGGTCCCGAGAGGGAGGCGACCGACCGCCGTCGGCTCCGGGAAGAGGGCAACCGGCCTCCGGCCGTCGCGTTGTCGGTGGCAGGGCCTAAGCTTCCGCTCATGCTGAAAGTAGGGCTGACCGGTGGGATCGGCGCCGGCAAGAGCGAGGTGTCGCGGCTGCTCGTGGAGCACGGCGCCGTGCTGATCGACGCGGACCGCATCGCGCGCGAGGTCGTCGCGCCCGGCACGCCGGGCCTCGCGGCCGTGGTCGACGCCTTCGGCGAGGACGTGCTCGCCGCCGACGGCGGTCTGGACCGGCCCCGGCTCGGTTCCATCGTCTTCGCCGACCCCGAGAAGCTCGCCGTCCTCAACTCGATCGTGCACCCCCTGGTCGGCGCCCGCTCCCGCGAACTGGAGGACGCGGCGGCCGACGACTCCGTGGTGATCCACGACGTGCCCCTGCTCACCGAGAACGGCCTGGCGCCGCTCTACGACCTCGTGGTCGTCGTGGACGCGGGCCCGGAGACCCAGCTCGACCGGATGGTACGGCTGCGCGGGATGACCGAGGAGGACGCACGCGCGCGGATGGCCGCGCAGGCCACGCGTGAGCAGCGCCGCGAGATCGCGGACATCCTGATCGACAACGACGTACCCCTGGACGCGCTGAGAAAGCGCGTCGACGAGGTCTGGGACGAGCTGGTGCGCCGGGCGCGCGGGACGGCCGCCGCGGAATAGCGGTCCCTGCCAGGGCGTTGAACGGCCGCAGCGAGGGAAGGACTTTGCCGTGCCCGAGACCAGCGGTTCCACCGGACGTACACCGGAGACGCATGTCATCGACTTCCGTGCCGCCGAGCAGCTGCTCAACGCGCGGGACCCGCGGGGCGCGGTGAAGCTGCTCGACGGAGTCATCGCCGCGCATCCCGAGAACACCGCGGCCCGCCTGCTCCGCGCGCGTGCCTTCTTCGCCGCCGCACAACTGCGTCCCGCCGAGCTGGAGTTCACCATCGTGCTGGAGCGGGAGCCGGACAACGCGTTCGCGCACTTCGCGCTGGCCCGCACCTATGAACGCCAGGGCCGCCCCGACCAGGCCAAACGCCACTTCCGGCTGGCGGCCGCGCTCGACCCCAACCCGCAGTACCTGAAGGCGGCGCACTTCGACGACTGACGGCCGCCCGGCGCCGTCCGTCCGCGCCGGTCAGGGATGCCGGTGCCGCGGCGGCCCGGGGTACGGCGGCCCGCCGTCCGCCGGGTGGTACGGCGGAACGTCACGGCCCGGCTGGTAGTGCGGTCCCTGACGGATGTGTCTGACGATCATGGCCATGTCGACTGTGACCACCAGCCACAGCACCCCGCAGGCCGCCGCCCAGCCAGGGCGCCCGACCAGCGCGAAGGCCGCCGTGCCGAAGGTCGCCCAGACCAGTCCCCACACACTCAGCCACAACCGCGCCCGCAGTGCACTGCGCGCGGTCGCCGGTTCACTGCCCGTACGCATCGGATCACCACTCCTCCTTGCAACGTACTCTTCGATGACGACGCACATCAACGATGTCCGCCGGACGCGAGCCCGAGGGGGAACCGTTGCTGCCCGACGCCGACGACCTGCCCGACCTGCTCCTCGACCTGGCCGTGCCGCACGAGGACGTCAACGAACTGGTCGCACGACGGCGCCACGTCACCGGTGACCCGGGCGTGCGGGGGCTCCTCGAGGAGTGCGTCGAGGAACTGTTCCGGGACCCGGCGGACACCGGCCGCGACCGCGTCCTCGCCGATCTGCTCGCGGCCGCTCCGGCCGAGCTGGACGGCACGTTCGCCGTGTACGTCTTCCTCGCCGCGCTGCCGACCACCCTCGCCCGCCACCGGGAGCGTGGCATCCCGGCCGAGGTGTCCCGGCGCACCCTGGCCGACCTGGGCCGGAACATGGCCACGCACCGCAGACGGCGCGGCACGGCCGGACTCGAAGCGCCGGGCTGGCTCGTCCACCACTTCCGCGGTGAGCTGTACCAGCTGGGGCGGCTGCAGTTCGAGCGGGCACGGCACGGGCAGCGCACGTCGGCGGTGATCGCGGCGGCCGGACTCGGCGTGGCGCCCGGCACCCCCTGTCTCAACCTGCACATACCCGACTTCAACGGCCCGCTGACCCCGTCAGCCTGCGACCGCTCCCTGGCGCTGGCCCAGGACTTCTTCGCCCTGCACTTCCCCGAGGAGCGCCCGTCGGCCGCGCTGTGCCATTCCTGGCTGCTCGACCCGCAGTTGAGGCGGTACCTGCCCGCCGACTCCAACATCCTCCGCTTCCAGGACCGGTTCCGCGTCGCCCGGGAGGACACCGAGCCGGCCGACACCGAGCCCGTCCGGTTCGTCTTCGGGGACCCGGACCTGCCGGTGGCGGAGCTGCCGCGCCGCACCACGGTGGAGCGGGCGGTCGGGGACCATCTGCGGGCGGGCGGTCACTGGTTCGTCGGGCACGGCTGGTTCCCGCTGCCCTGGGCCGCGGAGAGTTCCCGTTCCGGGCCGAATGACTCGAACGAGTGAACAAGGGTCGAACGGGAACGGCGGTGCGGGGACGGTCCGTTGTCCAGGCATGACGGTCGAAATGCGTGAGGGATACGAGGGCACGGGACCCGGCGCGATCACCCCGGACGGCTGCGCGGTCGAGGTGTACGAGCGGCTGCCCGTGGGGGACGAGCCGGACATCATCGCCGCGGCGGTACCCGCCAGGGCACACATCCTGGAACTGGGCAGCGGAGTGGGCCGGATGACCCACCCCCTGCTGGAGCGCGGTTTCACGGTCACGGCTGTGGACGAGTCCGCCGAGATGCTGGCCCGCGTCCGCGGGGCGCGCACGATATGCGGCCCCATCGAGACCCTGGACCTGGGCGGCGAGACGTTCGACGTGGTGATGCTCGCGTCGTTCCTCGTGCACGCCGGGGACGAGGAGGTGCGCCGGGGCCTGCTGCGCACCTGCGCCAGACATGTCGCCGAGGACGGCTGTGTCCTCATCCAGCGGGAGGGCGAGGACTACCACACGAACGTGCCCAGGGAGCGGACCGATCCGAGCGGCTTCACCGTGCGGATCGTCTCGGTGGAGCCCGCCGGAGACGGGGTGAACTCGGTCCGCGCCGAGTACGAGTTCCCGGACGCCCACTGGACGCACACCTTCCTGGCCCGGCCCCTGACGAAGGAACAGTTCGAGTCGGCACTCGCGGAGGCGGGACTGGAGGTGGACGCCTATCTGACACGGGACGGGACATGGGTGCGGGCCGTGCCGACGGCCTAGGAACTGCCCGCGTGGAGCGATGAGTTCTCGGCCCGTGGTCGGTCTTACTCGGTGAAAGCAACCGGCACCGCTATCGCTTCACCAGGAGATCCTCATGTCCGAGAGCATCGCTCCCGTCAGCACCACCACCGCCGCGGCCTCGGCCGGCTCGGGCACCGGCCGGGCGCGGTTCGCCCGGGTCGCCCTGCGCTCCGTGCAGGTGCTGCTCGCCCTGTTCTACGGCATCGCGAGCGCACTGCCCAAGCTCATCGCGCACCCGTCGGCCGTCGAGTCCTTCGACAAGATCGGCTGGGGCAGCGGGGCGATGTACACCATCGGCGCGCTCGAACTCGCGGGCGCCGTCGCGCTGTTGATCCCGGTGCTGCAGTCCCTGGCGGCGATCGCCCTCAGCGCGCTCATGGTGGGGGCCTTCATCGTCCAGCTCACCGTCTTCCACGGCCAGAACGCGGCGACCCCGCTGATCCTGATCGTCCCCCTGCTCCTGATCGCCTGGACCCGTCGCGCCCACAACAAGGAGCTGCTCGGCCTGGTGCGGCGCGGATGACCCTCCGGGCGGGCGGGGTGCGTCTCCCTCCGGGCGAACCCCCGGGTGGATGCCGGTGCCTCTCCGTACGAGCGCCGGTGCCGCCGGTCGGGCGCGGGGGCCTGACGGGCGGCACGACGTGGTCCGGGAAGGCAGCGGAGCCGGCATGTCCGTGCGGGCGGGCGCGCCTCATTCGCACCTACGGCGCCCCCACTCCTGCGTACACGCCGGCACTCCGGCGCACGGCGTGGCCCGTCACCGTTCCGCACGGCGTGCGCCACTGCCGCCCAAGACCGCCCGCCCCCTCCGCGGCGCTCCTCACCGCCCCCTGGGGCGTCCGCCGGGGCCGCCGGGGCTGCCAGGGCCGTCGGGGGTGCCGGGACTGCCCGGGCTCATCAGGCCGCGGAGGCGTTCCAGTTCGCGGCGGTCGCGCTTGGTGGGGCGGCCGGTGCCCCGGTCGCGGAGGCCGGCGGGGGCGATGGCCTCGCGGGGCGGGGGAGGAGGGGAGTTGTCGATGTAGCACTGGGCGGCCACGGGCGCACCGACCCGCTTGCGGATGAGCCGCTTGACGATCACGACCCGCTCCCGGCCTTCGTGCCGCAGACGCACCTCGTCGCCGATACGGACCGAGTAGGCCGGCTTCACCCGCTCACCGTTCACATGCACATGTCCACCACGACAGGCGGCGGCGCCCAGGGAACGCGTCTTGATCAGCCGTACGGCCCAGATCCAGCTGTCGATACGGACGGTCTCACCATTGGCGGGCCCTGCGGCCTCGGCGGCGGCCACCGCGGCGGCGATCTTGGGGTCGATCGGTTGGCCGGCGGAGGTGCCGGAGTCCTCGGAACCCTGGGCGGGGTTCGTGCCGCCCGGCTCGTCGGTCCCACGGTTCACGTTCTCGTCCGCATCCTCGGAAGCCATGTCCCGACCTTAACCCGCCGGAACGGCCGAGCCGGACGTGATTTTCCGGGGCGGACCGCGGTCGTCGGCCGCATGGAGCGGGGGCGCGACCAGCACCGTCACAGCGGCAGGGGGAGGTGCCGCCTGGCCCCGCTCCGTCCACCCTCTCGCCCACCCCGCCCTCCCCACCGCGTTCGCCCGAGCCGCCCGGGCATACCGTTGGCCGTATGGACGACAGCAGCGCGCTCGCGCGGCTCGATCGGCGCGTCGCCGGCTGCCGGGCCTGCCCCCGGCTGGTCGAGTGGCGCGAGGAGGTGGCCCGGACCAAGCGGGCGGCGTTCGCGGACTGGACGTACTGGGGGCGGCCGGTGCCCGGCTTCGGTCCGGCCGACGCCAAGCTGGTGATCATCGGGCTGGCGCCGGCCGCGCACGGCGGCAACCGCACCGGTCGTATGTTCACCGGCGACCGTTCCGGAGACGTGCTGTACCAGGCGCTGTACGACGTGGGGCTCGCCTCGCAGCCCACCTCCGTCAGTGCCGACGACGGCCTGGAGCTGTACGGCGTCCGGGTCACCTCGCCGGTGCACTGCGCCCCGCCCGCCAACAAGCCGACGCCGGGGGAGCGCGACACATGCCGTCCCTGGCTGGTGCAGGAGCTGAAGCTGCTGCGTCCGACCCTGAGGGCCGCGGTCGTCCTCGGCGCGTTCGGCTGGCAGGCCGCACTGCCCGCGTTCGCCGAGGCCGGCTGGACCGTGCCCCGTCCCCGGCCCGCCTTCGGCCACGGCACCCGGGTCGCGCTCGACGGTCTCGACCTCTTCGGCTGTTTCCACGTCAGCCAGCGCAACACCTTCACCGGCCGGCTCACCGCCGAGATGCTCCGCGAGGTCCTGCGCACGGCGGCGGAGGCGGCGGGGCTGCCGTAGATCGGCTCAGCGGACCCGCTCCGGCGGGCCGCGGCCGGGTGGGGCGGGTGCCGTCGGCGTGATCGGCCGAGGCGAGCCCGCGGCGGGGCTCCCTCAGCCGCCGTTCTCGCCGAACAGGTGCCGTACCGTCGAGCGGTAGTTGGCGCGCACGTGGCCGAGGGTGTGGACGCGGGCGCGGTCCGGGTCGCCGGAGGCGATGGCCTCGTACAGGTCGCGGTGTTCGGTGAGGAGTTGGGGCCACTCCTCGTTCTGCCGGGTGAGCCAGCGCAGCCGGCCGTCGACCGGTTCCATGACGGAGATCAGCAGGCTGTTGCCGGCCATGGCGAGGATGCGGTCGTGAAAGCGGGTGTTGATGTCCGTGATCGCCTCGGCGTCGCCCTCCTTCGTCGCCTCGGCCGCCTGGTCGAGCAGGTCCCGCAGTTCGGCCAGCGCCTCGGGGGTCGCCCGTGACGCCGCCAGCCCCGCCGCGTAGACCTCCAGGGCCTCGCGCAGCTCGAAGAGTTCCGTGACGTCGGCCGGGGTCAGACGGCGGACGACCGTGCGGCGCGCCGACTCGAAGTGGACGAAGCCCTCGGCGACCAGGGCGCGGATCGCCTCGCGCACGGGCACCCGCGAGACACCGAACCGGTCGGCCAGCTCCCGTTCGACGAGCCGGTCGCCCGGACCGAGACGCCCGGCGATGATGTCCTGCCGCAGGGTGGCCAGCACGCGTTCGCGTACCGCGCCCAGGGGTTCGGGCGTCGCCGCCGTACGGGTCGTCGGGCCTTCCGTGGGGGTCATGGGGTCATCTTCGCCGACTCCGCGGTGCTTTTACGGAGAAGTAACGAGCGGGACATCGGTCCGAACGCTTGACGGCGGGACCGTGGAGCAGTTTGGTATACCAAACGGCCGCCGTCCTCCGTCCCCTCGTCCAGGGAGGCCCCGTGTCCCTCGCCGACCGCGCCGAAGCCACCGGCGCCCCCGCGCACGTCCCCGACCCCCGCCTCACCAACGACGACCTCGCCCCCGCGCAGCAGCGGAACTGGAAGGTCTTCGACCTGTTCGCCATGTGGATGTCCGACGTCCACAACCTCGGCAACTACACCTTCGCCGCCGGCCTGCTGGTCCTCGGCATGAACGTCTGGCAGGTCTTCACGTCCCTGCTCGTCGGCTTCGTGCTCATCTACGCGGGCATGAACCGGATGGGCAGGATCGGCCAGCGGCACGGCGTGCCCTTCCCGGTCGTCAGCCGCATCAGCTTCGGCGTCTGGGGCGCCAACATCCCCGCGCTGATCCGGGCCGTGATCGCCATCGTGTGGTACGGCATCCAGACCTATCTGGCCTCCGTGGCCGTCAATGTGATGCTGCTGGCGGCCTGGCCCGGACTGGAGTCCCTGACGCACCACTCCTTCCTCGGCCTGGACGCGCTCGGCTGGATCTCCTTCGTCTCCCTCTGGATGATCCAGGCGCTGATCATCAGTCAGGGCATGGAGTCCGTGCGGAAGTTCCAGGACTTCTGCGGCCCGGCGATCTGGCTGGTGATGATCGCGCTCGCGGTCTGGGTCCTCGCCAAGGCGCACTGGAGCATCTCGCTCACCTCCACCCCGCACCCGGTGTCCACGGGTGAGCAGTGGCGCCAGTGGTTCGGCGCGATCGGGCTCATCCTGGCCACCTACGGCACACTGATGCTCAACTTCTGCGACTTCTCCCGCTTCGCCCCCGGCTACAAGACCGTCCGGCGCGGCAACTTCTGGGGCCTGCCCATCAACTCCACCGCCTTCGTCGTCGTCTCGGTGATCGTCACGGCGGGCTCGCTGAAGGTGTTCGGGCAGGCCATCACCGACCCGGCGGAGCTGGTCGCCAAGGTCGGCAACACCTGGGTGCTGGTCATCGCCGCGCTGACGTTCGCGGTGGCCACCATGGGCGTCAACATCGTCGCCAACTTCGTCTCACCGGCGTACGACCTCGCCAACGTCTGGCCCCAGAAGATCACCTTCAGGGTCGGCGGCATGATCAGCACGGTCGCCGCCCTGGTCGTCACCCCCTGGAACCTCTTCTCCAACCCGACCGTCGTCAACTACTTCCTCGGCGGCCTCGGCGCCTTCCTGGGCCCGCTGTTCGGCGTGATCATGGTCGACTACTACTGGGTCAGGCGCGGCAAGGTCGACGTCGACGCGCTCTTCGACGCCCGGCCCGGCAGCCCGTACCACTACCGCAAGGGCGTCAACCCCAGGGCGCTGTGCGCGTTCCTGCCCTCCGCCGCGGTCGCCGCCGTGCTGGCGCTCGTGAAGAGCTTCGGCGACGTGGCGCCGTACTCCTGGTTCATCGGCACGGCACTCGCCGCCGGGCTGTACGCGGCGCTGTCCCGCCGGGAGCGCACGGCGGAGGAGGTCTGACGGACGTGCGGATCATCGTCACCAACTGCAACACCACGCAGGGGATGACCGAGGAGATCGTCCGAGGTGCCCGGGCCGCCGCAGGCCCGGGCACCACCGTGACCGGTCTGACCCCCGCGTGGGGCCCCGAGTCGGCCGAGGGCTGGCTCGACAGCTACCTCTCGGCCGCGGCCGTCCTCGACGCGCTGCGCACCTACGACGGCCCGCCGTACGACGCCGTCGTCCTGGCCGGCTTCGGTGAGCACGGGCGGGAGGGCGCGCGGGAACTGGCCGACGTGCCCGTCGTCGACATCACCGAGGCCGCGGCGCACCTCGCCTGCCTCCTCGGCCGCCGCTACGGCGTCGTCACCACCCTGGACCGCTCCCGCGGCCAGATCGAGGACAGCCTGGAGACCGCCGGGGTGGCCCGCAACTGCGCCGCCGTCGTCGGCACCGGCCTCGGTGTCCTCGACCTGGCCGACGATCCGGCCCGCACGGAGTCCGCGTTCCTGGCCGCGGCCGAACAGGCCCGCGAGGCCGGCGCCGAGGTCCTGGTGCTGGGCTGCGCCGGGATGACCGGTCTGCAGCGTGTGGTCGCGGACAAGCTCGGGCTCCCCGTGGTCGACGGCGTCGCGGCGGCCGTGAAGCTCGCCGAGTCCCTGGTGGACCTGGGCCTGACGACGAGCCGGGCGGGCAGCTACGGGAAGCCGCTGGCGAAGGCGAGGAGGTGGGGGCGCCCGCCGCGGTGAGGGGGCGCGGTCACGGCCGCCAGACGTAGCGCACGTCCGGCTCCCGCTCCTCGTTGCCGCTGCCGTCCGTGTGTTCCTCGGCGGTGAACCCGTGGCGTTCGTAGAAGCGATGGGCGGGCTTGTTGACCTGGAACGTCCACAGGGTGAGCCCGTTCGGACTGCGCTCCTTGGCCAGCATGACGAAGCGGTCCCCGATGCCCCGGCCCCGCCACTCGGGGTCCAGGTACAGCTGCGACAGCAGATCCCCGTTGAGCACCATCACGCCGACGATCCGGTCCCCGTTCGCCTCCGCCACCCAGGTCTCGCGCAGCGGCACGACGACGTCCCGGAAGTACTCCCGCACGTCGTCGTCGGTGCGCGGCCGGACCACCGTGGGCAGCGCGGCGGCGAAGGACCGCAGCCACACGTCGGCGGCGGCGCGGGCGTCGGCCTTCACCGCCGGCCTGAGGACGATCCTGGTCATCGCTGTTCTCCCTCCTCCGGCACCACGGCCGTCGCCGTGATCTCCACCAGCTGCCCCGTGTACCCCAGACAGGCGACGCCGAGCAGCGTGGAGGAGTGCGGGCCCGCGCTCAGCCCGGAGGCCTCGACGACCTCCCACACCGCGGACAGCACCGAGGGCTCGCCGCTCACGACGTACACCTCCGTCACCAGGACATGCCCCAAGTCGCTGCCGACGGCGCGCAGTTGCTCGCGGAGGTTGGCGATCACCCGCTCGGCCTGCCGCACGGGGTCCCCCGGGCCGACGATCTCCCCCTTCTCGTCGAGCGGCACGGCCCCCGCCAGGAACGCGAGCTTCGTGCCCGCCTCGACCACGGAGGCGTGGGCATAGGTGGGCGGCGGGAACAGGGTGGGAACGGTGACGCGCTGGATCACGGAGCTGCTCCTACGACGGTCAGCGGGCAACTTCCCGATGATCGGCCCTCACACCCGCGAACGCACCCGAATTTCGCGCGCGGACCCCGGGGCGACTGCGGCAGGCTGAACGCATGCCGCAGTCCTCCGACGCGGTCTTCCTCTCGGCCACCGCCGACCGGCTGGCCGCGCTCCCCACCGTCCGGGCGGTCGCCCTCGGCGGCTCCCGCGCCCAGGGCACCCACCGCCCCGACAGCGACTGGGACCTGGCCGTCTACTACCGCGGCCCCTTCGACCCGGACGAGCTGCGCGCCGTCGGCTGGCCGGGCGAGGTGTCCGACGTCGGCGGCTGGGGCGGCGGCGTCTTCAACGGCGGCGCCTGGCTGACCGTCGACGGACACCGGGTCGACGTGCACTACCGCGACCTGGACGTGGTCGAGCACGAGCTGGCGGAGGCGGAGCAGGGGCGGTTCCGGGTGGAGCCGCTGCTGTTCCATCTCGCCGGCATCCCCACCTACCTGGTCGTGGCCGAGCTCGCCGTCAACCGGGTGCTGCGCGGCGAGCTGCCCCGCCCGGCCGGCTACCCGGAGAAGCTGCGCCGCACCGCCGCCGAACGCTGGCACGGCACCGCCCGCGCCACCCTCGCCTACGCCAGGGCGAACCACGCGCCCCAGGGCCGGCTCACGGAGACCGCCGGAGCCATCGCCACGGCCGCCGCCCAGGCCGCCCACGCGGTCCTCGCGGCCCACGGAGAGTGGGTGACGAACGAGAAGCGGCTGCTGGAGCGGGCCGGACTGCGAGAGATCGACGCGGTAGTGGGCGCGCTGGGCGCCGATCCCGACACCCTCGCCGGTGCCGTCGTCCGGGCCGAGGAGATCGTCGGCGGGACGATGCGGACCTGAACTCGGGGGAATGCGGAACGCCGGGGCATCGCGTTCGTACTCCGGAGCATTGCGTTCATAAAGAAACCCGCTGTTTTTGGCATCTTTCACCTCCCCGAAACGTGATCGTCCCGTTCGTCCGGGGAACCCGCACTACCTTGGGAACCCAGCCCGGCCGCCGTCGTCCGAAGGCACCGCCCTCGTACGAACAGGAGCCCCGTGACCCGGCCCGCCGCACCCCCCTGGCTCGCCCATGCCCTTCGCACCCAGCGCGGACCCGTGCCCGGGAGCGCGGTGACCCGCGGTGCGCTGTCCGCCGGGCCGCTGCTGCTGGCCGGTGCGCTCACCGGCCGCCTCGCCGACGGCGTGCTCGCCGCCATCGCCGCGATGCTCGCCGGCATCAACGACCGGCCCGGCAGCCGGCGTGCCTCCGTCCGGCGGCTCGGCGTGCCCGCGCTGGCCGGGGCGCTCGGGCTGGCGACCGGTTCGTACGCGGGTCAGCTGCTCGCCGCCGTACCGCTGACCCTGGTCCTCACCGTGCTCGGGCTGGTCGCCGGGGGCGTCAGTGCCGTCGGGCCCGTCGCCTCCGCCGCGGGAACACAACTGCTCGTCATGGCGGCCGTCGGCGCCGGCATGCCCGCGGCCGAGGACGGCCGGCAGCGGGCGCTCGCCTTCCTCGCCGGAGCAGGCTGGCTGCTTCTGCTGCGGCTCGCCCTGCCCACGCCCGGTTCCCTCGCCGGGGACTTCCGGTTCGACGGCGAACGGGAGGCGGTCGCCGACGTGTACGACGCGATCGCCACGCTGCTGGACGCCGTGGGCGGCGAGCACGCCACCGCCCGGCGGGCCGCGCTCACCGCCGCCCTCGACCAGGCCCAGGACGCCCTCGCCGGGCCCCGGCTCCGCCGGTACGCCAGTTCCGCGGCCGATGACCAGGTCGGGGCGGCACCTGGCAGGCTCCTGGAAGTCCCGTCGCACGGTCACCGCTCCCCTCGTGTGTCGTGTCCGGGCCAAATTCTAGGCAACGATCCTTGAAATTCGGACGGAAGCCATGGTGAGGGAAATAACAAACGGTCAAGCATAGGGAAATTCAAGGTGTCCACCCATGAATGGGCAGGTTTCCTCACCGTGCCGGAGCTACGGCAGCAGCCCCGCCCTGCGGGCCACCGTCACCGCCTCCCCTCGTGTGTGCGTGCCCAGCTTCCGCATCGCTGAACGCAGATAGCCCTTGACCGTCTCCGGGCGCAGCCCCAGCCGCTCGGCCACCGCCGCGTTGGTCGCCCCCGCCGCCACCCAGCACAGCACGTCCAGCTCGCGCGGCGCCAGGCTCGCGACCCCGGCCGGCCGCGCCGCCGTCAGCAGCCCGCACGCGGCGAGCAGGTCCGCCCGCAGCCCGGGGTCGGCGATCCGGGGCGCGAGCGCCCGCAGCGCCGCGTGCGCCTCGCGCACCTGCTCCCAGGCCGCGGCCCCCTCGCCGCCGGCGGGCTCCGGCCGGACCGCGGCCAGCAGCCCCCGCGCCTCGTCCCGCACCACGAGCGCCTGCTCCATGTCCCGCGCCACCGCCACCGCCGCGCCGAGCGCGCGGTCGCCGAGCGGCTGGGCCGAGCGCAGCGCGCCGTACAGCACCCCGCGCACCCGGCGCCGCACCACCACCGGCACCGCGAGCACCGAGCGGATGCCCTCCGCGGCCACCGGCGCGTCGTACTCGTGGCTGATCTGCCGGGAGCTGGAGTAGTCCGTGACCGCGCACGGCCGGGCCAGCGCCACCGCCTTGCCGCCGAGCCCGTTTCCGGAGGTCACCGCGAGCGAGCGCAGGGCGGCCGTGGTGGTGCCGCTCAGCTCGCTGATGCGGATCTGCGGCCGGCCGGAGTCGACGAGCCCGCCGAACGCGACCGGGAGCCCGGTCGCGCGCCTCAGCCGGACCAGCGCACCACGGATCTCCCCCGTCGCCACGGCCTCTGCTGCCACCTCATCGCTCCTTCGTGCGGCTGATCTGCGGACCACACCCCCGTTCGTGTGCGAACCACACCCCCTTTCGGGGGTAGTGAGACCTGCATCACGGATTAGACGATGCCAGAGAGCCGCCCGGCAATGGTCCGGAACATGGGAGGACACAGATGACGACGGCGACCGACGTCTTCAGGAACGCGCGGGACTTCCTGCTCGCACACCGCGAGGACTACGCCACCGCCTACGAGGGCTTCGCCTGGCCGCGGCCGGAGCACTTCAACTGGGCACTGGACTGGTTCGACGCGGTCGCCGCCGGAAACGACCGGACCGCGCTGCACATCGTGGAGGAGGACGGCGGCGAGACCCGGCTGTCCTTCGCCGAGATGTCCGAACGCTCGAACCGGGTAGCACACTGGCTGCGCGACCGGGGCGTCGCCGCCGAGGACCGCATCCTCGTCATGCTCGGCAACCAGGCCGAGCTGTGGGAGACCGCGCTGGCCGCGATGAAGCTGCGCGCGGTCGTCATCCCGGCCACCCCGCTGCTCGGCCCGGCCGACCTGCGCGACCGCGTGGAGCGGGGCCGGGTGAAGCACGTGATCGTACGGGCCGAGGACACCGCCAAGTTCGCCGACGTGCCCGGCGCCTACACCCGCATCTCCGTCGGCGGCCTGCCGGAGGAGGGCTGGGAGCCGTACGAGGACGCGTACGTGGCCCCGGCCGACTTCGTGCCCGACGGCCCGACCCTGGCCGACGACCCGCTGATGCTCTACTTCACCTCGGGCACCACCGCCCGCCCCAAGCTCGTCGAGCACACCCACACCTCGTATCCCGTCGGCCACCTGGCCACCATGTACTGGATCGGCCTGAAACCCGGCGACGTGCACCTGAACATCTCCTCGCCGGGCTGGGCCAAGCACGCCTGGTCCAATCTGTTCGCGCCGTGGAACGCCGAGGCGACCGTCTTCATCTACAACTACACACGGTTCGACGCGGCCCGGCTGATGGCCGAGATGGACCGGGCGGGCGTGACCACCTTCTGCGCCCCGCCGACCGTATGGCGCATGCTCATCCAGGCCGACCTCGGCCAGCTGCGCACCCGGCCCCGAGAGGTGGTGGCCGCGGGCGAGCCGCTCAACCCCGAGGTCATCGAACAGGTCCGGCGGGCCTGGAACGTCACCATCCGGGACGGCTTCGGGCAGACCGAGACCGCCGTCCAGGTCTCCAACAGCCCCGGCCAGGCGCTGAAGACCGGCTCCATGGGCCGCCCCAGCCCCGGCTACCGTGTGGAGCTCCTCGACCCCGTCTCCGGCGCGCCCGGCGTCACCGAGGGCGAGATCGCCCTCGACCTCGCCGAGCGGCCGGTCGGCCTGATGACCGGCTACCACGGCGACCCGGACCGCACGGCGGAGGCCATGGCGGGCGGCTACTACCGCACCGGGGACATCGCCTCCCGAGACGAGGACGGCTATCTGACGTACGTCGGCCGCGCCGACGACGTCTTCAAGGCCTCCGACTACAAGATCAGCCCGTTCGAGCTGGAGAGCGCGCTGCTGGAGCACGAGGCGGTGGCCGAGGCGGCCGTGGTGCCCGCCCCTGACGAGCTGCGGCTCGCCGTGCCCAAGGCGTACGTCGTCCTCGCCGAGGGCTTCGAGCCCGGCCCCGACACCGCGAAGGTCATCTTCGAGCACTCCCGCCAGGTGCTCGCCCCCTACAAGCGCATCCGCCGGCTGGAGTTCGGCGCGCTGCCCAAGACCGTCTCGGGCAAGATCCGCCGGATCGAGCTGCGCGAGGCCACGGCCGAGGGCTCTCAGAACGAGTACCGCGAGGAGGACTTCCGGTGAGCTCCCAGCTGTCGTACGCCCACGGGACGGGCGCCACCGCCCTGCTCGGCGACACCATCGGCGCCGACCTCGACCGGGCCGTGGCCGCCTGGCCCGACCGGGAGGCGCTGGTGGACGTGCCGTCCGGACGGCGCTGGACCTACGCCCGGTTCGCCGCCGACGTCGACCGGTTGGCCTGCGCCCTGCTCGCGAGCGGCGTCGCCAAGGGCGACCGGGTGGGCATCTGGGCGGTCAACTGCGCCGAGTGGGTGCTGGTGCAGTACGCCACCGCCCGGGTCGGCGCGATCATGGTCAACATCAACCCGGCCTACCGCACGCACGAGGTGGAGTTCGTCCTCAACCAGGCGGGCATCTCGCTGCTGTTCGCCTCCCTCAGCCACAAGACCAGCGACTACCGCGCGATGGTCGAGGAGGTGCGCGGCAGATGCCCGGGGCTGCGGGAGGTCGTGTACATCGGGGATCCGGGCTGGGAGGCGTTCGGCGGCCGCGGTTCGGACGGCCTGCTGGACGAACTGCGGGCCCGGGAAGCGGAGTTGTCCTGCGACGACCCCATCAACATCCAGTACACCTCGGGCACCACCGGCTTCCCGAAGGGCGCCACCCTCTCCCATCACAACATCCTCAACAACGGTTACTTCGTGGGGGAGCTGGTCGCCTACAGCGAGCAGGACAGGATCTGCATCCCGGTGCCCTTCTACCACTGCTTCGGCATGGTGATGGGCAACCTCGCGGCCACTTCGCACGGCGCCTGCATGGTGATCCCGGCCCCGTCCTTCGACCCCACGGCGACCCTGGAGGCGGTGCAGCGGGAGCGCTGCACGTCCCTGTACGGCGTCCCGACCATGTTCATCGCGGAGCTGAACCACCCCGGCTTCGCGACGTACGACCTCTCGTCGCTGCGCACCGGCATCATGGCGGGCTCCCCCTGCCCGGTGGAGGTGATGAAACGGGTGGTCGCCGAGATGCACATGGCCGAGGTCGCCATCTGCTACGGCATGACGGAGACGTCGCCCGTGTCGCTGCAGACACGGACCGACGACGACCTGGAGCACCGCACCGCCACCGTCGGCCGCGTCCTGCCCCATCTGGAGGTCAAGGTCGTCGACCCCGCCACCGGAGTCACCCAGGCCCGGGGCAGCGCGGGCGAGTTGTGCACCCGCGGCTACAGCGTGATGCTCGGCTACTGGAACGAGCCCGAGAAGACCGCCGAGGCCGTCGACGCGGGCCGCTGGATGCACACCGGGGACCTCGCGGTGATGCGCGAGGACGGCTACGTGGAGATCGTCGGCCGGATCAAGGACATGATCATCCGGGGCGGCGAGAACATCTACCCGCGAGAGATCGAGGAGTTCCTCTACGCCCACCCGGGGATCAGGGACGTCCAGGTCGTCGGCGTGCCGGACGAGAGGTACGGCGAGGAGGTCCTCGCCTGCGTGATCCCGCGCGACGCGGCCGACCCGCTCAGCCTGGAGGAGCTGCGCGCCTTCTGCGAGGGCCGGCTCGCCCACTACAAGATCCCCAGCAGGCTGCGGATCCTCGACTCCTTCCCGATGACCGTGTCCGGAAAGGTGCGCAAGATCGAGCTGCGGGAGAAGTACGGGGTGTGAAGCCCCGGGAGACGAGCATGCGCCAGGTGCTCGAGGACGGGCCCCGGGGGAGCGCGCTGTCGGCGGCGTACCCGCCCGGGGTCCGTCGGCCCGCACGGGAGCCGGTCCGGCGGGGCGGCCGCGGCGGGGCGGTCAGCTCCGCCGGTCCCGGAAC
>NZ_JBSGDB010000126.1:0-20413 GCF_053602155.1 Streptomyces sp. NPDC004561 | reverse complement strand
GCCTTGGCGGGCGTGTAGACGTCCTGCGAGCCGGTCGCGGAGGCCGGACGGGCCTTGGCCGCGGCCTCCTCGGCCGCCCGCTGGTCGGCGGCCTGCTTCTGGGCGGTGGCCTGCGCGTCGATGTGCTCGGCGATGTCGTCGCTCGCGGTGAGGACCGGAGTCAGTCCGGTCTGCTCCACGGAGTTCTCGGCGGCGAGCGCCGGGGAGGCGGCGAGGGTGCCGATGACACCGGTGGTCGTGAGGGCCGCGATACCGGCCGCCTGAGCGGTGGTGCGCTTGACCCGGCCGGGCTTGCGGTGCTTCCCGGTGGCGCACATGAACGCCATGAAGTGGCTGGTCCTTTCCTTCCCTCTCGCCTACCGGGTTAGCTGACGGGTTCGGAGCAGGAAGGTCTCCTACGGGCCCCTCGCTCTCGCGCGGACGCCCGATTCACCCCAGGGACGGTGGGTCCCCGGCTCCCCTGGCTCGCGCCGTACGGGGACTCGGCGATGGCTGTCCGGTGCCGCGGGTGCGGCGCACTGCCCGACGAACAGCCGGGTCGACGCTAAGGGGCCCGCGTTCAATTCCCAAACGCATCCCGGTTTTTGTAGCGCATCCCACAGGGCAGAGGGGCAACCTCCGCCCTAATCCAGACATCTGGGGAAGAGAGCGGAACAACGGGGCCCCTGACGGCCCGTAGGTCGTCAGGGGCCCCTCGCGCGCGTGCGGCCTCCGCGTGCCGCTACTCCGCGGCGACGACGGTGACTTCGCCGATGCCGAGCGCCTCGACCGGTGCCTTGATCTGCGAGGCGTCACCGACGAGGACGGTCACCAGGCGGTCCACCGGGAAGGCGCTGACGGCGGCCGCGGTGGCCTCCACGGTGCCCGTCGCGGCCAGCTGCTGGTACAGCGTCGCCTGGAAGTCGTCGGGCAGGTGCTGCTCGACCTGGTCGGCCAGGGTGCTCGCGACGGCCGCCGCGGTCTCGTACTTCAGCGGCGCCAAGCCCACGAGGTTCTGCACGGCGACGTCCCGCTCGGCGTCGGTCAGGCCGTCCGCCGCGAGGGTGCGCAGCACCTTCCACAGGTCGTCCAGCGCGGGACCGGTGTTGGGGGTGTCCACGGAGCCGCTGATGGCGAGCATCGCCGCGCCCGTGCCGTCCGGCGCCGAGCGCAGGACCTGCCCGAAGGCGCGCACTCCGTAGGTGTAGCCCTTCTCCTCGCGCAGGACGCGGTCCAGGCGGGAGGT
Organism: Streptomyces sp. NPDC004561; assembly: GCF_053602155.1. Lineage (NCBI taxonomy): Bacteria > Bacillati > Actinomycetota > Actinomycetes > Kitasatosporales > Streptomycetaceae > Streptomyces > Streptomyces sp. NPDC004561. The sequence continues at coordinate 19,188 of NZ_JBSGDB010000126.1, read as the reverse complement.
GAGGGTGCCGCCGAGGCAGTAGGTGCCGAGGACCTGGGCGGGCCACACGCGGTCGTGCCGGTCCGGGCCGACGCGGCCGATGAGCAGCTGCGTCTGGACGGCGCCGGGCCGGTCCACGATGACCACGCGGCCGGTGTCGTCGGCGGTCACCGGCGGCACGGGACGGGCCTCGCCCGGCGTGCCGGCCCAGGCGCCGATGGTCTCGCCGAGCAGCTCGTCCAGGTCGACGCCGGTGAGGTCGCCGACGACGACCACGGTGGCCGTGGCGGGGCGCACGTGCCGGTCGTAGAAGGCGCGTACGGCGGCCGCGTCGATCTTCTCGACCGTCTCCTCGGTGCCCTGGCGCGGGCGGGACATGCGCGAGGTGCCCGGGAACAGCTCCTTGGAGAGTTCCTTGGCGGCCCGGCGGGAGGGGTTCGCCAGCTCGTGCGGGATCTCGTCCAGGCGGTTGCGGACCAGCCGCTCGACCTCGCTCTCGGCGAAGGCGGGCGCGCGCAGGGCGTCGGCGACGAGGCCGAGGCCCTTGGACAGGCGGGAGGCCGGCACCTCCAGGCTGAGCCGGACGCCGGGGTGGTCGGCGTGCGCGTCCAGCGTGGCGCCCGCGCGCTCCAGCTCGGCGGCGAACTCCTCGGCCGAGTGCTTGTCGGTGCCCTCGGAGAAGGCCCGCGCCATGATCGTGGCGACACCGTCCAGGCCGGCCGGCTCGGCGTCCAGGGGCGCGTCCAGCATCACCTCGACGGCGACGACCTGCTGGCCGGGGCGGTGGCAGCTCAGCACGGTCAGTCCGTTGTCGAGCGCGCCGCGCTCGGGGGCCGGGAACGCCCACGGCCTGGCCTCGCCGGCCTGGGGGCGGGGGTGGAAGTCCATGGTGGCGAGCTCGGTCACTTGGCCGTCTCCTCGTTCTCGTTGCCGGCCTCGACGGTCGCTTCCGACTCCGGGTCCTCGGGGACGTCGGCGTCCTCGACCATCTCCGGGGACTTCGGCTCGTAGACCAGGACCGCGCGGTTGTCGGGGCGCAGGCGGGCCTTGGCGACCTCCTGGACCTCCTCGGGGGTGACCTCCAGGACGCGCTTCACGGCGGTGAGGGCGAGCTGCGGGTCGCCGAACAGGACGGCGTACCGGCACAGTTCGTCGGCGCGGCCGGCGACCGTGCCGAGCCGGTCCAGCCACTCGCGCTCCAGCTGGGCCTGGGCGCGCTCCATCTCCTCGGGCGTCGGGCCCTCCTCGGCGAAGCGGGCCAGCTCCTCGTCGATGGCGGTCTCGATGACCGGCACCTCGACGTCACCGGAGGTCTTCACGTCCAGCCAGCCCATCGAGGGGGCGCCGGCCAGGCGCAGCAGGCCGAAGCCGGCCGCGACGGCCGTACGGTCGCGGCGCACCAGCCGGTTGTACAGGCGGGAGGACTCGCCGCCGCCGAGGACGGTCAGGGCGAGGTCGGCCGCGTCGCAGGCGCGCGTGCCGTCGTGCGGCAGCCGGTAGGCGGCCATAAGGGCGCGCGCCGGGACCTCCTCGACGACGACCTCGCGCAACTGCTCGCCGATGACCTCCGGAAGGGAGCCTTCGCGGGGCGCGGGCTTGCCGTCGTGGGACGCGATGGAGCCGAAGTACTTCTCGACCCAGGCGAGGGTCTCCCGGGGGTCGATGTCGCCGACCACGGAGAGCACGGCGTTGTTCGGCGCGTAGTAGGTGCGGAAGAACTGCCGCGCGTCCTCCAGGGTGGCCGCGTCCAGGTCCGCCATCGAGCCGATCGGCGTGTGGTGGTAGGGGTGGCCCGCCGGGTACGACAGCCCGGTCAGCTTCTCGAAGGCGGTGCCGTAGGGGACGTTGTCGTAGCGCTGGCGGCGCTCGTTCTTGACGACGTCCCGCTGGTTCTCCATGGACTCGTCGTCCAGGGCGGCCAGCAGCGAGCCCATGCGGTCGGCCTCCAGCCAGAGCGCCAGCTCCAGCTGGTGGGCGGGCATGGTCTCGAAGTAGTTGGTGCGCTCGAAGCTGGTGGTGCCGTTGAGCGAGCCGCCGGCGCCCTGCACCAGCTCGAAGTGTCCGTTGCCCTTGACCTGCCCGGAGCCCTGGAACATCAGGTGCTCGAAAAGGTGGGCCAGGCCGGTACGCCCCTTGACTTCGTGGCGGGAGCCGACGTCGTACCAGAGGCAGACCGCCGCCACCGGGGTCAGGTGGTCCTCGGAGAGCACCACGCGCAGACCGTTGGCCAGCCGGTGCTCGGTCGCTGTCAGGCCCCCGGAGCCTGCCTCGGCCGTGGTCGTGTGACCCATGGGCATGTACGTCCCTTCGCGAGCGGAGGCGGTTGTGCGAACCGCGCTTTTCCTGCCGTTCCTGCCACTGTATGCAAAGCGTGCGGGGGCCCGGCGGAGTTCCCGCGGGACGTACGCCCACAGCGGATCGCGTATCTTGCGTCGCACCCGGCTCAGGCGGTCTCCCGGGCGCCGGGCGGGCCGCGGAGACCGGGTCGTGGCCCGGGTTGTCAGTGCTCCGGTCCACAATGGTCCGCGACAGATCCGTCAACCGCTTCAGCAAGAGCGAGCCGAAGGGTGCGCGCCCCGTAGGCGAGCGACCAGATCAGGAGGAGCCGGCAGCGATGGCCCGCCGCAGCACGAAGACCCCGCCGCCCGACGATTCGTACGAGGAGAAGATCCTCGACATCGACGTCGTGGACGAGATGCGTGGCTCCTACCTCGAGTACGCGTACTCGGTCATCTACTCGCGCGCCCTGCCGGACGCCCGTGACGGCCTCAAGCCGGTGCACCGCCGGATCGTTTACCAGATGAACGAGATGGGCCTGCGCCCCGACCGCGGCTATGTGAAGTGCGCCCGTGTCGTCGGCGAGGTCATGGGCAAGCTGCACCCGCACGGCGACGCGTCGATCTACGACGCCCTCGTGCGCATGGCGCAGCCCTTCTCCATGCGCGTGCCACTGGTCGACGGCCACGGCAACTTCGGCTCCCTGGGCAACGACGACCCGCCGGCCGCCATGCGGTACACCGAGTGCCGGCAGGCCGAGGCGACGAGCCTGATGACCGAGTCGATCGACGAGGACACGGTCGACTTCACGCCGAACTACGACGGCCAGGAGCAGGAGCCGGTGGCGCTGCCCGCCGCCTTCCCGAACCTGCTCGTCAACGGCTCCTCGGGCATCGCGGTCGGCATGGCGACGAACATGCCGCCGCACAACCTGCGCGAGGTCATCGCGGCCGCCCGCCACCTGATCAAGTACCCGAGCGCCGACCTGGACACGCTGATGAAGCACGTCCCGGGCCCGGACCTGCCCACCGGCGGCCGGATCGTCGGCCTGGACGGCATCCGGGACGCGTACGCGTCCGGCCGCGGCACCTTCAAGATGCGCGCGACGGTCTCGGTCGACACCGTGACAGCCCGCCGCAAGGGCCTGGTGGTCACCGAACTGCCGTTCACGGTCGGTCCCGAGAAGGTCATCGCGAAGATCAAGGACCTGGTCAACGCGAAGAAGGTCCAGGGCATCGCGGACGTCAAGGACCTCACCGACCGTGAGCACGGCCTGCGCCTGGTCATCGAGATCAAGAACGGCTTCGTGCCGGAGGCGATCCTGGAGCAGCTGTACAAGCTGACGCCCATGGAGGAGTCCTTCGGCATCAACAACGTCGCCCTGGTGGACGGCCAGCCGCTCACCCTGGGCCTGAAGGAGCTGCTGGAGGTCTATCTCGACCACCGCTTCGACGTCGTCCGCCGCCGCAGCGAGTTCCGGCGCGGCAAGCGGCGGGACCGGCTGCACCTGGTCGAGGGCCTCCTGACCGCGCTCGTCGACATCGACGAGGTCATCCGGCTGATCCGGTCCAGCGAGAACTCCGCGCAGGCCAAGGAGCGCCTGATCGAGCGCTTCTCGCTGAGCGACGTCCAGACGCAGTACATCCTCGACACGCCGCTGCGCCGGCTCACCAAGTACGACCGCATCGAGCTGGAGGCGGAGAAGGACAGGCTCACCGCGGAGATCGCGGAGCTGACCCGGATCCTGGATTCCGACGCGGAGCTGCGCAAGCTGGTCTCGGCCGAACTGGCGGCCGTCGCCAAGAAGTTCGGCACCGACCGGCGCACGGTCCTGCTGGAGTCCGCGGGCGCCCAGACGGCCACCGTGCCGCTGCAGGTGGCCGACGACCCGTGCCGGGTGCTGCTGTCCTCGACGGGCCTGCTGGCGCGCACGGCGACCGGCGAGCCGTTCCCGGACGAGGGCGACGCCAGGCGCGTCAAGCACGACGTGATCGTCTCGGCGGTCCCGGCGACCGCGCGCGGCGAGATCGGCGCGGTGACCTCGGCGGGCCGTCTGCTGCGGATCAACGTGGTCGACCTGCCGCAGCTGCCCGAGACAGCCGCCGCGCCGAACCTCTCGGGAGGGGCGCCACTGGCGGAGTTCGTGTCCGTGGAGGACGACGAGACGGTGGTCTGCCTGACCACGCTGGACGAGTCCTCCCCGGGTCTCGCGCTCGGCACCGAGCAGGGCGTCGTCAAGCGCGTGGTGGCCGACTACCCGTCCAACAAGGACGAGTTGGAGGTCATCACGCTCAAGGAGGGCGACCGGATCGTCGGCGCGGTGGAGCTGCGCACCGGCGAGGAGGACCTGGTGTTCATCACGGACGACGCGCAGTTGCTGCGCTTCCAGGCCTCCATCGTCCGCCCGCAGGGCCGCCCGGCCGGCGGTATGGCGGGCATCAAGCTCACCGAGGGCGCCAAGGTCATCTCCTTCACGGCCATCGATCCGGCGGCCGACGCGGTGGTCTTCACGGTGGCCGGCTCGCGCGGCACGCTGGACGACTCGGTGCAGACGACGGCCAAGCTGACCCCGTTCGACCAGTACCCGCGCAAGGGCCGGGCCACCGGCGGCGTGCGCTGCCAGCGGTTCCTGAAGGGCGAGGACTGCCTCTCGCTGGGCTGGGCGGGCCCGGCTCCCGCGCACGCGGCGCAGAAGAACGGCACCCCGGCGGAGCTGCCGGAGCTGGACCCGCGCCGGGACGGCTCGGGCACCTCGCTGCCCAAGACGGTCGCGGTGGTGGCGGGCCCGGTGTTCTAGGCCTCGTACGACTCCGCGCCGAGCTCCTCCTCGGAGCCCCGGACATAGCGCAGGACGCCCCACATGCCGTGCTCGTCGGCGTGTGGGGCGTCGTCCTTGCACGCCTCCAGCTCCTTGCCGAGGGTCTCGGCGTCGATGCCGGAGCCGATCAGCACGAGCTGGGTGAGTCGGTCCCCGGCGGGCGTCCAGGGCTCGGGGTAGAAGCGCAGGAACCGGCCGACGGCGTGCACGGCATAGCGGTTGCGGGGGTCGTACGGGCCGAAGTCGACGTACCCCTTGATCCGGTACAGCCCCTCGGGCCTGCTGTCGAGGAACCGCATCAGCCGGCGCGGGTCCATGGGCACGGCTGAGGTGAGGGACAGACTGTCGTAGCAGGTGTGCGGATGAGCGGCGTGCCCGTCGGTGCCGTGATCATGCAGGTCGTCGAAGGAGAGCTGCCCGATGCGCTCCTCGCTCGGCCTGCGGTCGAACAGGAACTCGGGGTCGATGCGGCCGTAGGTGGCCGGGACGACGGCCGCCCGGTCGGTGAGGGAGCGCACGAGCCCGAGCACGCGTTCGGTGTCGTCCGCCCGGTCGAGCTTGTTGACGACGACCAGGTCGGCGAGGGCCAGGTGCCGGTCGATCTCGGGGTGCTTCGCGCGCGTGTCGTCGAACTCGGCGGCGTCGACGACCTCGACGAGTCCGCCGTACACGATGCCGGGATGCTCGCTGGCGAGCACCATCCGCACGAGTTCCTGGGGCTCGGCGAGCCCGCTGGCCTCGATCACGATGACGTCGAGGCCGACGGCGGGCGCGGCGAGCCGGTCCAGGTAGAGGTCGAGTTCGCCGGCGTCGACGGCACAGCACAGGCAGCCGTTGCCGAGGGAGACGGTCGAGTCGCCGAGCGCGCCCGCGACGGCCATCGCGTCGATCTCGATGGTCCCGAAGTCGTTGACGATGGCCCCGATGCGGCTGCCCCCGCTGCGGTGCAGCAGGTGGTTGAGGAGCGTGGTCTTGCCGGAGCCCAGGAACCCGGCGAGAACGACGACCGGGATCTGCGGACCGCTGCTGTTCCCCAACGGGTGACCTCTCTCCTGTGGACCGGCTGCCGGACCAGGATAAGAGGGCGCCGCCGTCGGCCCCCGCGGGTCAGAACACGGCCGGCACCGCCACCTCCGGCTCGGGCCCCACGTAGCGCGCCACCGGGCGGATGATCTTCGAGTCGGCCGCCTGTTCCAGGATGTTGGCGCTCCAGCCCACGGCCCGTGCCGCCGCGAAGGTGGGAGTGAACATCTCCCGGGGCAGGCCGCACAGTTCCATGACCACTCCGGCGTAGAACTCGACGTTCGTGTGGAGTTCGCGGCCCGGCTTCAGCTCGGCGAGGATGGCCTCGACCCGGCGCTCCACCTCGACGGCGAAGTGCACCCGGGGGCCGCCGAAGCCGAGGGCCGTCTCCCGGAGCATCCGCGAGCGCGGGTCCTCCGTGCGGTAGATCGCGTGCCCGAAGCCCATGATCCGGTCGCCGGCGAGCACCCGTTCGCGGATCCACGCGTCGATCCGGTCCGGTGTGCCGATCGCGTCCAGGGTGTCCAGGGCCCGGCTCGGGGCTCCTCCGTGCAGCGGGCCGGAGAGCGCGCCGACGGCGCCGGTCAGGCAAGCCGCCACGTCGGCGCCGGTGGAGGCGATGACCCGGGCGGTGAAGGTTGACGCATTGAATCCATGGTCAATGGTTGAGATCAGGTATTGCTCGACCGCACGGGCGTGACGCGGGTCGGGTTCCGAACCGGTCAGCATGTACAGGTAGTTGGCCGCGTACGAGAGGGCCCCGCGCGGCTCGACCGGGTCGAGGCCCTGCCCGAGCCGGTACAGCGCGGTGAGCAGGGTGGGTACGGCCGCGCAGGCGGCCAGGGTGTCGGCGCGGCGCCGGTCGGCGTCGATGTCGTACACCGGCCGGAAGCCCCGCGCGGAACCCAGCAGGGACAGCGCCGTGCGCAGGCCGGCCAATGGGCCGGAGGCGCGGCTCGCGGCGGCGATGCCGGGCAGGGCGGCGCGGACCTCCTCGGGCAGCCGGCGCAGCGCGGCGGTCTCGGCGGCGAAGGACGCACCGCGCCCGGGGTCCGGGAGCGTGCCGTGGACGAGGAGGTGCCAGACCTCCTCGAAGCGGCGGGTCTGCGCGAGTTCGACCGCCGAGTACTGGCGGTAGTGGTAGAAGCCCTCCCGCCCCCGGACGTCACCGATCTCGGTCTCCGTGACGACGACACCGGCGAGGCCTCGCGGTACGTCGACGAGCGGGGTGGCGGTCCTGTTGATGGCCATGATTCTCCTCCCTGGACTTGATCCGACTGTCCATGCTTGACTATTTCCTTGTCAATATTGATTGAATCAATGTATAGCCATCAAGATGTGCAGAGGCGGCTACGGTGACCCCCATGCGCGATCACGAACCCGCTCCCCACCGCCCCGGGCGAAGGCTGACCACCAAGGAGACCGCCGAACTGCTCGGCGTGAAGCCGGAGACGGTGTACGCGTACGTGAGCCGCGGCCTGCTCAGCAGCAGACGCGAACCCGGCGGCCGCGCCAGCACCTTCGAGGCGAAGGAGGTGGAGGCCCTCGCCCGGCGCAACCGGCGGGAGAGCGCCGGCGCTCCGGGCTCGAGCGGGGACCTCTCGGTACGCACCCGGATCACGCTGATCGACAGGGACCGGTACTACTTCCGGGGCGTCGACGCCACCGAGCTGGCCGCCCGCCACTCCTACGAGGAGGTCGCGGAGTGGCTCTGGACCGGCCGCCTCTCCCCCGGGGTGAGCTTCACCGCGCCCGAGGCGACCGTGCGGGTCGCCCGCCGCGCCGTGGACGCTCTGCCCGAGCACACCTCCCCCACGGACCGCCTCCGCGTGGCGACGATCGCCGCGGCGGCCGAGGACCCGCTGCGCTTCGACCTGTCCGAGGACGCCGTGCTCAACACGGCACGCGTGCTCATCCCCACGCTCGTCGCCGCGCTGCCGCCGGTCCTGCGCGGCCGCGGGGACGACGGTCCGCTCGCCCACCGCCTGTGGGGCCGGCTGACCGGCCTGCCGGCCGACGAGGCCTCCCTGCGCGTGCTGGACACCGCGCTCGCCCTGCTCGCCGACCACGACCTCGCCGCCTCCACGCTCGCCGTCCGGGTCGCCGCCTCGGCGCGGGCGCACGCCTACGCGGCCGTCTCGGCCGGCCTCGGCGTCCTGGAGGGCCCGCTGCACGGTGCCAGCAGCGGCCTGGCCCACCGGTTGCTGCTAGACGTGCTCGACCAGGGCACCGCGGTGCCGGTGATCGCCGACGAACTGCGCGCGGGCCGTCGTATCCCCGGGCTCGGCCATCGCCTCTACGCGGGAGAGGACCCCCGCGCGCGCGTGCTGTTCGGCCTGCTGGAGCGGATCCCGCGCGCGGAGCCGGCCCTGCTCGCGGCCCGCGACATCGTCGCCACGACCGCCCGGCACACCCCGCTGCACGCCAATGTCGACCTGGCCCTCGCCGTGTTCACCGCCTCCTTCGGCATGCCCGCCACGGCAGGCGAGACGATCTTCGCCGTCGCCCGCACGGCGGGCTGGATCGCGCACGCCCTGGAGGAGTACGGCGAGCGCCCGCTGCGTATGCGCCCCGTCGGCCACTACGTCGGCACGCGCCCGCCGCAGCCCCTCCCGGAGTAGCAACCACCGCCGTTCCTCGGGAAGTACGGCCCCCTCCGGACACCACACCGACCCGGCCGGAAGTCGCCCTCGGGGGAGGCAGGTTAGGCTCGCCTGTGTGAGTAGGTGTGCGACCGTCTCCCGGAGCCTCGACGAGCCCGTCTCCGGTACGGCGGCCACGGCGACGACGTGGCTGCTGCTGGAACAGCCCGGCCCGTGGGGTCCCAGGGCACTCACTTCGAGCCACCTGGACCCGGCTGTTGGCCGGGCGCTGGAGGCCGCGGCCGAGGGCACCGGCGTGCGCGTCGCCCTCATCCGGCGCCCCGGACGCCACGCGGACCCCGGTGGGTCCGCGATCCGGCAGGTGTACGCCGCCCACTCCGTTCCGGGGCGGGTCTGGCTGCACGGCGCCACCACCCGCGATCCGCGGCGCCTCCTCGACCTCGATCTCGCCGCCCTCGGCGCGGGCGACCACCGTTCCTTCGCCGAGGCGCTCGGCGGGCGGCCGCACACCGGTGACCCGCTCGCCCTCGTGTGCACCAACGGCAGGCGCGACCGGTGCTGCGCCCTGCTGGGCCGCCCGCTCGCCACCGAGCTGGCCGCCTCAGGGGTGCGCGGGGTCTGGGAGGTCACCCATCTGGGTGGACATCGTTTCGCGCCGACGGTGCTCGTCCTGCCGTACGGCTACGCCTACGGCCGCGCCGAGGCGCACACCGTCAAGGAGGCCCTGCACGGCGTCCAGGAGGGCCGCGTGGTCGTCGAGGGGTGCCGGGGGTGCTCCGCCTGGGAACGGCCCGGCCAGGCGGCCGAGCTGGCGGTCCGCTCGGTGGCGGGCGAGTACCGGGCGGGCGTGCTGAGCGTCGTACGGACCGACGGCGCCGCACCGCGCTGGGAGGTCGTCGTCGGCCATGCCGACGGCCGCCGCTGGCGGGTCACCGTGGCCCAGGGCCGATCACTGCCGCCCCGCCCGGAGAGCTGTGGCGCCGCGGTCCTGGGCGCGCCCGCGCGGATGGACGTGGTGGCGGTGCGCGAAGCACGGCCGACGGCGCTGGCCGGCTGAGGGGCGCGTCAACGTCGTCAAGATGAGCCACGGCTCTCTCAACAACCGGTCAAGAGATCCACACCACACCCCCTGGGGCGCGCCGGGGCCTGCCACGTACCTTCGTGCGTATGAGTCCCACTGCCCCCGCACGCCGTCTGCGCCTCGGTATGCCACGGCGGGTGTTCTCGCAGGTGCTGCTGATGCAGGTGGCGATCGCCGCGGGAGTGGCGGTGCTCGCGACCGGTCTGTTCCTGGCGCCGCTGAGCAAGCAGCTGGACCAGGAGGCGATGCGCCGCGCGCTGGCCATCGCCGAGACCACGGCCCAGGACCCGCAGATCGCCGAGGGCGTCCTGTCCACCCCGCCGACCACCGACGGCCCGGTGCAGAAGGAGGCCGAACGGATCCGGAAGGCCACGCACGCCGAGTACATCGTGGTGCTGGACACCCACTGCTTGCGCTGGTCGCATCCGACCACCTCGAACATCGGCCACGAGGTCTCCACCAGCCCGCGGGACGCCCTGGCCGGCAACGAGGTCATGGAGATCGACGAGGGCACGCTGGGACGCTCGGCGCGGGGCAAGGTGCCGCTGTACGACGCCCACCACCACATCATCGGGGCGGTCTCGGTCGGCATCGCCTACGACAGCGTGCGGGCGCGGCTGATCGGCGCGATCCCGGAGCTGTTCGCGTACGCCGGGGGTGCCCTCGCGGTGGCCGCGCTGGCCGCCTGGCTGATCTCCCGCCGGGTCCAGCGGCAGACCCGGGACCTGGCCTTCTCCGACATCTCGGCGCTGCTCGCGGAGCGCGAGGCGATGCTGCACGGCATCCGTGAGGGAGTGGTCGCCCTCGACCGGGGCGGCCGGGTCCGGCTGCTCAACGACGAGGCCAGACGGCTGCTGGGCATCGGCGACGAGGCCGTCGGGCGGACCCCCGACGAGGCGCTCGGCGAAGGCCGTACGACGGACGTGCTGGCCGGCCGGGTGAACGGCACCGATCTGCTGACCGTGCGCGGCCAGCGCGTGCTGGTCGCCAACCGCATGCCCACCGACGACGGCGGCGCCGTCGTCACCCTGCGCGACCGCACCGAACTGGAGCAGCTGGGGCGGGAACTCGACTCCACGCACGGGCTGATCGACGCCCTGCGCGCCCAGGACCACGAGCACGCCAACCGTATGCACACCGTGCTCGGGCTGCTGGAACTGGAGATGTACGACGACGCGGTGGAGTTCGTCGGCGAGGTGGTCGGCGACCACCGGGTCACCGCCGAGCAGGTCACCGAGAGGATCCAGGACCCGCTGCTCGCCGCGCTGCTGGTCGGCAAGGCGACCGTGGCGGCCGAGCGCGGAGTCGCCCTGTGGGTGTCGGAACGCACCCGGCTCCCGGACCGGCTGATCGACCCGCGGGGTCTGGTCACGGTCGTCGGCAACCTCGTGGACAACGCCCTCGACGCGGTCGCGGGCACCCTCCACGCGCGCGTGGAGGTCGAGTTGCGCACCGAGGGTCGTACGGTCGTCCTCAGGGTGCGTGACACGGGCCCCGGAATCCCGTCCGGCCAACGGGAGTTGATCTTCACCGAAGGATGGACCACCAAGAAGCCGCCCGCGCACGGCAAGCGGGGCATAGGGCTCTCGCTGGTGCGCCGGCTCGCCGAACGCCAGGGCGGCAGCGCGACCGTGGACACGGCCGACGGCGGCGGCGCGGAGTTCACCGTGGTCCTGCCGGAGACGCTGACCGAGCCGGAGCTGGAGCCGGCGGCGCGCGGCGGGTCCCGGGAGAGCGGCGTGGTCGCCGAGGAGGAGGCGTGATGATCGAGGTCCTGGTCGTGGACGACGACACCCGGGTCGCCCGGGTCAACGCCGCCTACGTCGAGAAGGTGCCCGGTTTCCACGTGGCGGGCGAGGCGCACACCGCGGCCGAGGCGCTGCGCCAGGTGGAGACCCTGCCGCGGCTCGATCTCGTCCTGATGGACCACTACCTGCCCGACGACACGGGTCTCGCGGTGGTCCGGGAGATGCGCCGGCGCGGCCACCAGGCCGACGTGATCATGGTGACGGCGGCGCGGGACGTCACCACCCTGCGGGCCGCCATGCGGGAGGGGGCCCTGCAGTACCTGATGAAACCGTTCGCCTTCGCCGGTCTGCGGGCCAAGCTGCAGGCGTACGCCGAGCTGCGGCGCACGCTGGACTTCGGAGGCGATGCGGAACAGGCCCAGGTGGACCGCATCTTCGGCGCCCTGTCCGCGCCGCCCGGACCGGCGCTGCCCAAGGGTCACTCCCCCACGACGGCCGAACTGGTGCGCCAGGCGCTGATGAACGCCTCGGACGCACTGTCCGCCCAGGAGATCGCCGAGCGGACGGGGCTGAGCCGGCAGACCGCCCAGCGCTATCTGAAGCTCCTGGAGCGCACCGGGCGGGCGCGGCTGACCCTGAGGTACGGCGACGCGGGCCGCCCGGAACACCGTTACGTGTGGGCGACCCGCGCCTGAGCGCACGTCATGCGGCGGTGGTTCGGCGTTCCGCCTACTTGGCCGCGTCGACGAACTCGGTCGTGTACGTCTTGCTCAGGTCGACGTTCGCGTTCTTGATGTTCGGGTTGAACGCCTTGAGGACCTTCTCGACGGTCTCCGGACCGCCCTGCGGCATCACGCCGTCGTCGGTGAACATCGGCAGGGTGCTCTTGACGGCCTGGGCGTAGAGCGCCTTGTCGCCCTGGGAGTAGTCGGCGGGCATCTTGGCGGCGATCTCGTCGGCGCTGTGGGTGGACATCCACTTGAGCGTCTTGACGAAGGCGTCGGCCAGCTTCTGGACGGTCTCCTTGTGCCCGTTGACCCAGTCCGTCTGCATGTACAGGCTTGACGAGGGGTACGGACCGCCCAGTGCCTTCTGCGAACCCTCAGGGGTGCGCATGTCGAGCAGGATCTTGCCCGCCTTCTTGTCCAGGATCGTCGCGACGGTGGGGTCGGTGGTCATACCGCCGTCGATCGCGCCGTTCTGCAGCGCCGCGATGAACGTCGGGCCGGCTCCCACCGCCACGGGCGTGAACTCGCTGACGTTCACACCGTTCTTGACCGCCAGGTACTTGGTGAGGAAGTCGGTCGAGGAGCCGAGCCCCGTCACGCCCAGCTTGCGGCCCTTGAAGTCCTTCGGCGAGGTGAGGTCCCTGGCCGCCTTGTCGGACACGACCTCGACCTCGCCCGGCGCGTGCGAGAACTGCACCACGGACTCGACCGACTTGCCCTTCGTCTGGAGGTCGAGGGTGTGGTCGTAGAAGCCGACCGCGCCCTGCACCTGGCCGGACACCAGCGCGGTCTCGGCCTGGACGCCGGCGGGCTCGCTGAGCAGCTGGACGTTCAGTCCCTCGGCCTGGAAGTAGCCGAGGCGCTGGGTGAGCATCGCGGGCAGGTAGATGACCTTGTCCAGGCCGCCGACCATGATCTTGACGGTCTCGCCCTTGCCGCCGCCCCCGCCGCTTCCGCTGCCGCTGCCGCTGTCGGCCGTGGAGCCGGCCGCGTCGTTGGCGCAGGCGGTGAGCGAGGAGAGGGCGAGCAGGCCGGCGGCGGCCATCGAGGCGTATCTGGCGGTCTTGCGCATACGGTTCACGTCCTTGTGAGTGAGCGGTGCGGGGAGGGGAAGCGGCGGGTCAGCTGTCGGAACCGGAGGGCTTCCAGCGGAAGATGCGGCGCTCGGCGAAGGTCAGCAGGCCTTCGGCGACGAGGGCGACGACGGCGAGGATGACCATCGCGGCGTACACGCCGGCCGCGTTGAAGGTGTTCTGCGACTGCGCGACGAGCAGGCCGATGCCCTTGGTCGCGCCGATGTACTCGCCGACGATGGCGCCGATGAGCGCGAAGCCGAAGCTGACGTGGAGGCTCGTGAAGATCCAGGAGGTGGCTGACGGAATGACCACCTGGAGGGTCACCCTGCGGTCGCTCGCGCCCAGGATGCGGGCGTTGGCCACCAGGTTGCGGTCCACCTCACGGGCGCCCTGGAAGGCGTTGAAGAACACCGGGAAGAAGACCAGCACCACGGCGGAGGCGATCTTGGAGGAGGGGCCGAGTCCGAACCAGATCAGGAAGATGGGTGCCAGGACGATCCTGGGGATCGAGTTGAGCACCTTGATGTACGGACCAAGGACCTCGGCGAGCAATCTGATCCGCCCGAGCGCAATGCCGAGGAGCACACCGGCGACCACGCCGATGCCCCAACCGAGCAGTGCCTCGTAGAGCGTGTACCAGATCTGCTCGCCCAGGGAGCCGAGGGCGGTCCCGTGGTTCATCCAGGTCCAGATCTGGTCCCAGATCTTCGAGGGCATCGAGAAGTTGAACGGGTCGATGACCTTCGCCCGGGACAGTACCTCCCACAGGCCGAGGACGGCCACCAGGAGCACCACGCGCACGGCGTTGACGAGGAGCTTGCGCCGGCGGGCGGCCTGGGCGCGGGTCTGGGCTCGGTCGGGGGCCTTGACGGTGTCGACGACCGGCGTGCTGAGAACTTCAGGCGACACGGGCGACACCCCTCTCGCGGGTGATGCGGACCTCTTCGCCGAGCGACTCCCAGATCTCCCGGTAGATCTCGATGAACCGCGGCTCCAGGCGCACCGACTCGACCTTGCGCGGCCGGGGCAGGTCGATCTCGAAGACCTGCTTCACGGTGGCGGGCCCGGCGGTCATGACGACGACCTTGTCGGCCAGCGCGATGGACTCCTCGAGGTCGTGGGTGACGAAGACGACCGAGGCGCCCGTGCCCTCCCACAGCTCCAGCAGCTCGTCCGACATCAGCGCCCGGGTCTGCACGTCGAGCGCCGAGAACGGCTCGTCCATCAGCAGGATCTCGGGGTCGTTGACGAAGGTGGCGGCGAGGGCGACGCGCTTGCGCTGACCGCCGGAGAGCTGGTGCGGGTAACGGTCCTCGAAGCCGGCGAGCCCGACCCGGGCCAGCCAGTCCCGTGCCTTCTCCTTCGCCTCCGCGCTGGGCACGCCGCGGAAGCGTGGACCTGCCATGACGTTGGACAGGACCGTACGCCACGGGAAGGTGGCGTCCTGCTGGAAGACGAAGCCGACCTTGTCGCCGACGCCGTCGACCGGCTCGCCGGCCACCAGCACCTCGCCCTCGCTGGGCTCCTCCAGACCGCTGACCAGGGTCAGGGTGGTGGACTTGCCGCAGCCGGTCGGCCCTACGACGGCCACGAACTCGCCGCGCTCGACGGTGAGGTCCAGGCCGAGCACGGCCGTGTGCAGTCCGCCGGACGGGGTTCTGAAGGTCTTGCTCGCGCCCCGCAACTCGATGGCGGGGCTGGTGTGTGCGCTCATGGCCCGGGACGGTAGGTGTGACCCCGGCCACGACAGCAGTCTTGTGAGCACAACCAGTTCTTTTGCTCGCAAGGGCCTGTTGTGCTCTTTTTGCTCGCGTTACAACTGCGGAGCCGAACCACGGGCGTAACGCTCGCTCGGCCTTGAAGGAGAGGCCTGATGATTGACGTCCTGGTAGTGGACGACGACTTCCGCGTCGCAGAGATAAACGCCAAGTACGTGGGAAAGGTTCCCGGCTTCCGGGTGACCGCCCGCGCGCACAGCGCCGCCCAGGCCCTGGCAGCCGTCGGACGCGGCGCCATCGACCTGGTTCTGCTCGACCACTACCTGCCGGACCAGACCGGCCTCGAACTCGTCCACCGCATGCGGGAGCAGGGCCACGGCACGGACGTCATCATGATCACGGCGGCCAGTGATGTGACGACCGTCCAGCAGGCGATGCGTCTGGGCGCACTGCACTACCTGGTCAAGCCGTTCACCTTCGCCGCCCTGCGCGCCCGCCTGGACTCCTACGCCGCCCTGCGCCGCACCGTCGACCGGGTCGGCGGCCGGGCCCTGACGGGGCAGGAGCAGGTGGACCGGATCTTCGGGGCGCTGCGGACGGCCCCCGCTCCGTCCGCACCCGGCCTGCCGAGCGGCCACACGGAGCCCACGACGGACCTGATCTGCGGTGTCCTGCACCGGGCCGGCAGTCCGCTGTCGGCCCATGAGGTCGCCGCCCGCACCGGTCTGAGCCGCTCCACGGCCCAGCGCTACCTCCGCCACCTGGAACAGGCCGGCCGGCTTCGCCTCTCCCTGAAGTACGGCGACACCGGCCGTCCGGAACACCGGTACGCGTGGGTGGCGCCGTAGGCGTCCGTACGGCCGCGCTACACGGCACCGGCTCCGGTGAGGGACCGGACCTCCGTCTCGGCGAACCCGGCCTCGTCCGCGACCTCGTCCGAGGTCACCGTTCCGAGCCAGCCCGCGAGGAAGCCCAGCGGGATGGAGACGATCCCCGGGTTCTGCAACGGGAAGTACTGGAAGTCGAGGTCCGGGAACAGCGAGCCCGGGCTGCCGGACACCACCGGCGAGAGCAGCACGAGTCCGAGCGCCGGGATCAGCCCGCCGTACACGGCCCACACCGCGCCGCGTGTGGTGAAGCCCCGCCAGAACAGCGAGTACATCAGCACCGGAAGGTTCGCCGACGCGGCGACCGCGAAGGCGAGGCCGACCAGGAAGGCGACGTTGAGGTCGCGGGCCAGCAGACCGAGCGCGATCGCCACGACGCCGATGCCGACCGCCGCGACCCGCGCCACGGCCACCTCGCTGCGCGCCCTGCCCCGCGACCGCCGGAGCGACGCGTACAGGTCATGGGCGACCGAGGCCGAGGAGGCCAGGGTGATGCCGGCGACCACGGCGAGGATCGTGGCGAAGGCCACCGCGGCGACCACCGCGAAGAGAACCGTGCCCCCCGTGGAGCCGACGCCGCCGCCCAAATCGAGGGCGAGCAGCGGCATAGCCGTGTTCCCGGCCGCGTTAGAGGCGCGAAGGGCCTCGGGCCCCACGATCGCCGCCGCCCCGAAGCCGAGGACGATCGTCATCAGGTAGAACCCGCCGATCAGGCCGATGGACCACACCGCGGAGCGGCGGGCGGCCCGCGCGGTCGGCACGGTGTAGAAGCGGGACAGGATGTGGGGCAGCCCCGCCGTGCCCAGCACCAGCGCGAGTCCCAGGCTGATGAAGTCGAGGCGGGCGGTCCAGTTGCCGCCGTACCTCAGGCCCGGCGCCAGGAACGCGTTCCCGTGACCGCTGCGCTCCGCGGCCGTCACCAGAAGCCGGTCGACATCGCCGTGGAAGCGCAGCAGGACGAGCACGGTCAGCGCGATCGTCCCGCCGAGCAGCAGAACCGCCTTCACGATCTGGATCCAGGTGGTGGCCCGCATCCCGCCCAACGACACATAGATCACCATGAGCGCGCCGACTCCGATGACCGTCCAGACCTGGGCCGCCGCACCCGTACGCCCGACCAGCAGCGCCACCAGGCTGCCCGCGCCGACCATCTGCGCCACCAGATACAGAACGGACACGGTGACCGAGGACGTTCCCGCGGCGATCCGCACCGGCCGGTCCCTCATCCGCGCGGCCACCACGTCGGCGAGCGTGAACCTCCCGCAGTTGCGCACCAGTTCGGCCACCAGGAACAGCACCACGAGCCACGCCACGAGGAAGCCCACCACATACAGCAGCCCGTCGTACCCGAACAGCGCGATGAGCCCCGTGACTCCGAGGAAGGAGGCCGCGGACACGTAGTCGCCCGCGATGGCAAAACCATTCTCCATCGGGGAGAACAACCGGCCGCCCGCGTAGAACTCCTCCGCCGAACCATGACGCCTACGGCTCACCCAGGTCGTGATCCCGAGGGTGACCGCCACGAATCCGCTGAACAGCAGCAGAGCCAGGGTCTGATGACCGCCGGTCACGAGGCACCTCCGCGCGCACCACGGGCCAATTCCTGGGTGTCCCAGCGCAGTTCCAGCGCGGCCCGATCCCGGCGCAGCCTCGCGTGCCGGGCGTACGCCCAGGTGAGCAGGAACGTGGTGAGGAACTGCCCGAGCCCCGCGAGCATCGCCACGTTCACCGCCCCCGCCACGGGCCGCGCCATCAGCCCGGGCACCGTCGTCGCGGCGACCACGTACCCCACGTACCAGGCGAGAAAGGCGGCGACGCCCGGCACCACGAACCGCCGGTACCGGCTGCGTACCTCCTGGAAGGCCGCGCTGCGCTGCACCTCGACGTACACGTCGCGTGCGCGCACCGCCGCTCCGCTCCGCTCCCGGCGCGCGGACGGTACGGCCGGCGCCGGCATCCCGGCGCCGTCCACCTCGCCCCAGCCGGAGGCCAGCGCGTCGTACCAAGGGTCCTCGTACCTCACGTCGCGGGTGGGGATGCCGTGGTCTTCCTGGTTCTCGGCCGAACTCTCGGGACCGTCCCCGGCCCCGCGGGCACGACCGTTGCTTGACTGCATGCCCAAGGATGGACAGATCGGGAAGATCCCTGACTCTCCTTCCCTGCCCTCTTCACCCCAAAAGGTGATTCACTCCGCGGGGGGCCGCACCAGGCCCTTGCCGTACGCGTAACGCACCGCCTGCGCCCGGTCCTTGAGGCCCGTCTTGGCGAAGAGGTTGTTGATGTGTGTCTTCACGGTCGCGGTGGAGACATGCAGCCTGCGAGCGATCTCCTGGTTGGTGAGGCCTTCCGCGATCAGCACCAGGACCTCGGTCTCACGCGCGGTCAGCCCGTCGGGCGTCGCGGCGGCGGTCTCCGCCGGGCGGGGCTCGGGCTGCGACAGCCGCTCCAGCAACCGGCGCTGGACACTCGGCGACAGCCCCGCGTCCCCCGACAGCACGCTCTCCACGGCACGGACGATCTCGTCACCGCCCGCGTCCTTGGTCAGATACCCCCGCGCTCCCGCCCGCAGCGCGGGGAACAGCGACTCGTCGTCGGCGTACGTCGTGAGCACCACGACCTGGGTCCCGGGGTACTGCTCCCGGATCCGCCGGGTGGCCTCCACGCCGTCGCAGCGCGGCATCCTGAGATCCATCAGGACGACGTCCGGGGCGAGTTCCCCGACCAGCCGCACCGCCTCCTCGCCGTCCCCCGCGGCACCGACGACCTCGACACCCGGCAGCAGCCCGAGAAGCATCACGATGCCCTCCCGCACCACGGTCTGGTCGTCGGCGACCACCACCCGCGCGGGCTTCCTCTCCCCCTCCGTCTCCGTCATACGGGCACCTTCAGCGTCACCACGAACCCTTCCTCGTCCGGCCCCGCGTCCAGCGAGCCGCCCAGCAGCTCGGCACGCTCACGCATCCCGAGCAGACCGTACCCGGCGCCGGATCCCGTGAGTTCGCCCGGCCGCCCGCCCGAGTCCCTCACGTTCAGCGTCACTTCGTGCTCGCTGTAGTCGAGCCGCAGCTGCACCTTGGCGCCGAGGGCGTGCTTGCGGACGTTCGTCAGCGCCTCCTGCGCGACCCTGCGCACGGCCTGGGACGCCTCGGCCGGCAGGGGCCTGCGCTCACCCGTGACGGTGACCTCGGCGCTGTCGGCGCCGCTGACGAGCTCGCCCAGGAAGTCCTCCAGCGGCGTCAGTTCGCCCCGC
>NZ_JBSGDB010000125.1:0-20543 GCF_053602155.1 Streptomyces sp. NPDC004561 | reverse complement strand
TCGACGAGGAAGGTGACCGGACCGGGGTGACAGCGTGCGAAGGCACGGAACGCCTCCTCCTCGCCGGGGAAGGCCTCGATGTAGGAGTGCCGGCTGACCGCCCCGCTGCCCCGGAACGCCGCGGTGGCCCTCGGCTTCCACGGCGCCGGCGCCACGGGCGGCCCCGGCTGGCGGGAGATCACCGCGCGCGGCGACCGTACGACGCTCACCGCGACGGACGTGCCGCAGCGGTCCGTCTCGCACGAACTGACCACGTACCCGAAGGACTTGCTGTCCTCCCCCGCCGACACCGTCACCGCCTCCCTGCGCGTGCGTCCCGGCGGCCCGGCGCTCGCCCGGGAGCAGCAGGACGCGCCGGGCGCCGCCGTGCTGCCCCGGGGCGCCGACCGCTGGACCCGGGCCCTGGACGACCTCGTCGCCCGCCACGACCTGACCGTCGGCTTCGCCGCGCTCGCGCTGCTCGTCGCGGTCGTCCTCGGCGCACTGCACGCCCTAGCGCCGGGCCACGGCAAGACCCTGATGGCCGCGACCGCGACCGCGCGCGGGAGCAGGGCCCGGCTGCGGGACGTGCTGCCCCTGGCCGCCTCGGTGACGGTCACCCACACCCTCGGCGTGGTCGCGCTGGGCCTGCTCGTCACCGCCGGGTCCGCCGCCACGCCCTCGGTGATCGCCTGGCTGGGCATCGCGAGCGGCGCCCTGGTCCTCGCGGCGGGCGCGAACCTCGTACGCCGGGCCTGGCACCAGCGGACACACCCGCATCCACACCCGCATCCGCCTCCTCACGAGCACGGCCACGCACACACGCACGACCACGACCACCCTCACGAACACGAACATGAGCACGAACACCCCCACGACCACGACCAGCCGCACGAACACACCCACTCCCACGGGGGCGTGACGCACTCCCACCCCACCGCGCCCACCCTGCGCGGCACGATCCTGCTCGGCTTCGCGGGCGGGCTCGTGCCCAGCCCGTCCGCCGTGGTCGTCCTCGTCGGCGCGGCGGCGCTCGGGAAAGCCTGGTTCGGCCTGCTGCTCGTCGTGGCGTACGGGGCCGGTCTCGCGCTCACGCTCACGGCGGCCGGGTTCGCCGTGGTCCGGCTGGGGTCGGGGGTGTCCCGGGTGCTGGAGGGGCGCCCGCGCTGGACCGCGCACCCGGTGGCCGCGCTGACCCGCCGGACGCTGCCGCTCGCCTCCGCGCTGCTGGTCGTGGCGCTGGGTACCGGATTGGTGCTCAAGGGGGCCGTATCCGCGCTCGGCTGAGCTACTTTTGTGGAGAATTCGCGCGAGATGCCTTGGGGGCTGCCCGTGTCCGAAGATCCGGGCCGTGAACGTGTGATCGCGGGCCGCTACCGCTTGTTGTCCCCGCTCGGCGAGGGCGGCATGGGGACCGTGTGGCGCGCCCGTGACGAGGTGCTGCACCGCGAGGTGGCGGTCAAGGAGGTACGGGCCCCGGTCGGCCTGCCCGGGCCCGAGGTCGAGCGGATGTACGCACGCCTGGAGCGGGAGGCGTGGGCGGCGGCCCGGGTCGCGAACCGCAACGTGGTCACGGTGTACGACGTGGCGATGGAGGGCGGCCGGCCGTGGATCGTGATGGAGCTGGTGCGCGGGCTGTCCCTCGCCGACCAGCTCGAGGCGGAGGGCCCGATGCCGCCGCAGCGGGCCGCGCACATCGGTGCCGAGGTGCTGTCCGCGCTGCGCGCCGCGCACGGCGCCGGCGTGCTGCACCGGGATGTGAAACCGGCCAATGTGCTGCTGGCGAACGACGGCCGGGTGGTGCTGAGCGACTTCGGCATCGCCTCGGTCGAGGGGAGTTCGGCGCTGACCATGACCGGCGAGGTGGTCGGCTCGCCCGAGTACCTCGCTCCGGAGCGGGCGCTGGGGCGCACACCGGGGCCCGAGTCGGATCTGTGGTCGCTGGGCGTACTGCTGTACGCGGCCGTCGAGGGCGTCTCCCCGTTCCGGCAGGACACCCCGCTGAGCACCCTGCGGGCCGTGGTGGACGAGGAGTTGCCGCCGCCGCGCCGAGCGGGGCCGCTCGCGTCCGTCATCGAGGGGCTGCTGCGCAAGGACCCCGGCGAGCGGCTGGCCGCCGAGCGGGCCGAGCGGGAGCTGCGGCTCGTCGCGGCGGGGGGCACGCCTCGCGCGCGGCCCGTGCCGGTGTCGCCGTACACCGCCCCGACGGTCGCGGCGCAGCGTCAACCGGGTTTCGCGACCCCGCCGTTGCCCGTGCCGGCGCCGGTCGCGGACCCGCCGGGGCGCGGCCGGCGTGCCGGGCTGGTGCTCGTGGCGGGCGTGGCCGCGCTCGTCCTCGCGCTGGCGGGGCTGGCGTACGCGCTGATGAACCAGGGCGGCGGGAACGACACGGCGGGCAGTGGCGCGACCACCGGCACGACGTCCACCCACGGGCCCAGCGGCACCACCGACTCGGACACCGGGGCGCCCGCGCCCACGCACAGCGGCAGCGCTCCGGCGAGCACCCCGCCCGCGCAGTCCGTGCGGGTCACGCTGGCCGGTGCGCACACGGCGTACTCCGGGACCTGTCCGCCGCCGACCGCGCAGGCGCCCGCGTTCACGGCGACGTTCACGGTGGGGCGGCTGCCGGCGCAGGTGGAGTACCGGTGGGTGCTGGCCCACGGCTCGGTGTCGGACCCGGGGTGGAAGACGCTGTCCTTCCCGTCCGGGGGCGACACGACCAGGCAGGTGGGGGTGACCGTGACGGCGTACTCCGGCAGCGGGACGATCGACAACGCCATCAGCGTGGAGGTGCGCAGTCCGGTGCGGACCGCGTCCGATTCGGTGCCGTTCTCGGTGACCTGCGCGTCACCGACGGAGACCCCGTCGGACGGGGCCTCCGCTTCTCCCTCGGGCTCGCCGGGAGCTTCACCCTGACGGGGCGGCCCGGAAGTTCACCCTGACGGGCTCACCCGTACGGGTCAGGAGGCGCTGGTGAACACCGGCAGGTAGGCGCCGGACTGGCCGGCCGCGGTGGGGTGGTACGACTCGCCGATGTCGAGCCAGTTGACGCTGTGCAGCCAGGAGTCGCCGGAGCAGATCTCGTGGCCGGCGAACGGGGGGCGGACGTCGCCGAAGACGAAGTTGTGGGCCTGGGCACGGGCCTGGATGGCGCTGTCGATGTAGTCGGCGGCACCGTTGATGGCGGAGCGCTTGGTGTCGGAGAGCCCGAGGCAGGTCTGTCCGAGCAGGTAGAAGCGGGGGTAGCCGATCACGACCACGCGAGCGCCTGGAGCCTTGGCGCTGATCGCGTTGTAGACCGCGTCGAGCTTGCCGGGGAGCGTGGAGTTCACGTACGCCTTGGCGGTGTTGATCCGGGAGATGCAGGCGCTGTCGGACTGGAGCACACAGGTCGTCATGACGTTCGAGAAGCCCGCGTCGTTGCCGCCGATGGTGATGGACACCAGTGAGGTGGCGGAGTTCAGCGAGCCGAGCTGGTTGGCGAGTACGTCGTCCGTCGTGGCGCCCGAGCAGGCGGCGAAGGCGAACGAGGCCGGGCTGTGCGCGGCGTTCCACAGGTACGGGTACGCCTTCGTGCTGCGGTCGCAGCTGCCGCTGGAGCTGATGTAGCTGCCCGAGCCGACTCCGGAGGAGTAGGAGTCGCCGAGTGCCACGTAGCCACCGGACGCGGCCGTCGCGGAAGCCTGCGCCGAAGCGGCCCCGGTGAGACCGAGGCCGGCGGCGAGGAGGAGCGAGGTCACGAATCCGGTAAGTCGGGAACGTCTCATGGAACCTCCCTTTAGCAGGATCTCTGCCACAACTGTCGTAGCAACTACGCGTGTTGACGGGAAGTGTCCATGCCAAGACTTTTGCGGTCTCAACAGGATCAACGCGAAACGTTCACTGCTCATCTATTGCGCGTGCATGCCAAGCATGGTGACGCCTCGTCAGCGGCCGGTGACCTGAATGAATGTTTAAAGACGGACCGTCGTCTTGACGCCCTCCCCGGCCCTGCGTCACATTGAAGCCCGGCATCCGGCGCGTCGGGGGGCAAAGTCGCCAATGCAGACCTTAGGCATCAAGACACCTTCATCAGACGGCGCCGCGGAGGGCGCCCAGGGGGCACGGCCGGGTCCGGGGAGGGACCTGTCACCGCTGCTCGCGGGGGCCGCGACCGCCGTCGCAGCGGTCGGCGCACTGCTCGCTCTCATCGATTCCGCTTCTCCGCTGCGCGGTCCGTGCACCCTGTTCTTCCTGCTCGTGGCGCCGGCCGTGGCGGTCGCCGCGGCGCTGCGCGGGCTGGATCCGTTCGGCCGGGCGCTCTGCGCGCTTGCGGGCTCGGTCGTCCTGAACATGCTGGTTGCCCAGGGCATGCTCGCGGTGCACCGCTGGTCGGTCCGCGGCGGGGTCGTCGCGGTGACCGTACTGAGCCTGCTGCTTCTGCTCCTGGTTCTGGTCCGGGAACGAATTTCCGGAAAACGTACGCAAGAGTGAGCAACGTGGGCCAAAGTTGTGTAACGGTCGAACCAACAACAACGTGAGGCAGCCTTCCAGGTCTTGCCTTTCGGGCTCAATCGTCAATACCGTCTACATCTCACCCGCACCGGTTCGTCGGCACATGGCTCCAGGGGAGGGCTCAGGGCCGCGGCGGCACCGGCGTGGGGCGCGGTAGGGGGGTGCCGTGCTCGGTGACCGCAACTGTGACCGAGCCGTGCCGCGCGACCGGCTGCCGTCTTCCGTCGGCGGTCCGGCCAGCTTTGCCAGCTCGTCCGAGGGTACGGAGAGCCATCCGCCGTGCCGCGGAGGAGAAACCCCCCTTTCGAACCGGACACAGAGCCGGGCCGCCCAGGGGCGGGCGGTCCACCGGACGAGAGGGAAAAGACTCATGAGTTCCGTTCTGCGCCCGCCGAGTTCGGGCCAAGATCCGTTAATCGCCAGCCACTACCGGCCCATCTCCTCTCACCTCGCGATCACTCCGCCGGTGAGCGTGGTGATTCCCGCCATGAACGAGGCGGAGAATCTCCCTTACGTGTTCAAGACCCTTCCGGACTGGATCCACGAGGTCGTCCTCGTGGACGGCAACTCCACGGACGACACGGTCGACGTGGCCCGATCCCTGTGGCCGGACGTCAAGGTCGTCGAACAGCGGGGCCGGGGCAAGGGGGATGCCCTGATCACCGGATTCGAGGCCTGCGCCGGCGACATCATCGTGATGGTCGACGCGGACGGTTCGGCCGACGGCGGCGAGATCGTCTCGTACGTCTCCGCCCTCGTCTCCGGCGCCGACTTCGCCAAGGGCTCGCGCTTCGCCAACGGCGGCGGCACCGACGACATGACCTTCATCCGCAAGCTCGGCAACTGGGCGCTGTGCACCGTCGTCAACCGCAAGTTCGGCGCCCGCTACACCGACCTGTGCTACGGCTACAACGCGTTCTGGCGGCACTGCCTCGACAAGATCGACCTGGACTGCACCGGCTTCGAGGTCGAGACCCTGATGAACATCAGAGTGGTCAAGGCCGGTCTGAAGGTGCAGGAGATCCCGAGCCACGAGTACCTGCGCATCCACGGCACGAGCAATCTGCGGGCCGTGCGCGACGGGTTCCGGGTGCTGAAGGTCATCGTGAAGGAGCGTTCCAACCGGCGTGCCCTGCGCCGCCGCGCGCACCACTCGCCGCTGCTCACCACCGGGCAGGGAGAGGTGTCTTGAGGGATCCCGGCATCTCCGTCGTGATCTGCGTGTACACGGAGGACCGCTGGGAGGACATCCTCGCGGCGGTCTCCTCGGTGCGCGCGCAGTCGTACCCGGCGCTGGAGACCCTCCTGGTCGTGGACCACAACCCGGCCCTGAAGGACCGGCTGGCCCGCGAGTACAAGGAGACCGACGGCGTCCGGGTGCTGCCCAACGCCGGCCCGCGCGGCCTGTCGGCGGGCCGCAACACCGGCATCGCCGCCTCCCGCGGCGAGGTGATCGCCTTCCTCGACGACGACGCCGTGGCCGAACGCGACTGGCTGCGGCGCTTCGCCGAGGGGTACGCCGACCCGCGGGTGCTCGCGGTCGGCGGCCGCACCGAGCCGGTCTGGGCGTCCGGCCGGCGGCCTGCCTGGTTCCCGGAGGAGTTCGACTGGGTGGTGGGCTGCACCTACCGGGGGCTGCCGCCCGGCCGGGTCCGGGTCCGCAACGTCCTCGGCGGCAACGCCTCGTTCCGGCGCACGGCGTTCGAGGCGGCGGGCGGCTTCGCCACCGGCATCGGCCGGGACGGCGACCGCCGGCCGCTCGGCTGCGAGGAGACGGAGCTGTGCATCCGCCTCACCCGCGCCCGCCCCGACGCCGTGCTGCTCATCGACGACCGGGCGGTCATCCACCACCGGGTGCCCGAACCCCGCGAGCACTTCGGCTACTTCCGCACCCGCGCCTACGCCGAGGGCCTGTCCAAGGCCCTGGTGGCGAGGAGTGTCGGCGCGGACAAGGGCCTGGAGTCCGAACGCCGGTACACCACCCGGGTGCTGCCCGCCGGGGTCGCCCACGGTCTGCGCGACGCGCTGCTCGGCAGGCCCGGCGGCGCGGGACGCGCGGGCGCGATCGTCGCCGGGGTGCTCACGGCCGCGGGCGGCTACGTGGTGGGGAGCGTACGGGCCCGGCGGGGCGCGGCCACGTTCTCCGTCGCCGGGATCGAGGACGCCGGCGGCACGGGCGACGAAAGGACCACGCGCACGGGCGACGACCCGACGACCCGCACGGGCGACGACCGGGCGACCCGCATGAGTGGCGCCGGAGGGGGACCCGCATGAGTGACATGCCCGTACCCATCCTCATGTACCACTCCGTCGCGACCGCGCCCAACGACGCCACCCGCGTCCTGTCGGTCGCGCCGGAGGCGTTCGCGGAACAGATGGCGCTCGTCGGCGACCTGGGCCTCACCCCGGTCTCCACCGCCGAGCTCGCGGCCCACTGGCGCGGCGGCCGCCCGCTGCCCGCCCGGCCGGTGCTGATCACCTTCGACGACGGCTACGAGGGCGTGCACCGGCACGCGCTGCCCGTGCTCGCCAAGCACGGCTTCCCGGCCACCCTGTTCGTCTCCACCGGCTGGCTGCGGGGCGAGCACCACACCGGGGGCGGCCTCGACACGATGCTCGACTGGCGGCAGGTGCGCGAACTGGCCGGCGCCGGTGTCGAGATCGGCGGGCACAGCCACACCCACCCGCAGCTCGACCAGGTCCCCGACGAGGCGCTGCGGGACGAGCTGTCCCGCTGCACGGAGATCGTCACGGACGAACTCGGCGCACGGCCGCTGTCGTTCGCCTACCCGTACGGCTACTCCAGCCGCCGGGTGCGCCAGGCGGTGCACGCGGCCGGGTACGCCCAGGCGCTCGCCGTCGGCAACGCGCTCGCCCGCCGCCGCCAGGGGCCGTACGCGCTGCGCCGGGTCACCGTCCGCCGCACCACGGACGTCGAGGAGTTCGAGCGGCTGCTCCAGGGCCGCGCCATCGCCCGCACCTTCGCCAGGGACCGTGCCCTCACCCAGGGGTACGCCCTCGTCCGCAGAGCCCGCCAGGTCCGCCGGAAGGCCATCCGTTCCCGTGTCTGACACGACCACCGCAACCGAGGCCGCGACGCCCGGAGCCGAGGCGCCCGAGAAGACCGGGCGCCGGCTGCGGCTGCCCGGGACGGGCCGGTCCCCGGGCGGCAGCCCGCTGTTCCGCAACGCCTACGCGCTGATGCTCAACACCGGCATCTCCGCCGTCCTCGGACTCGGCTTCTGGCTGGCCGCGGCGCACTACTACTCCGCCTCCGCCGTCGGCCAGGGTTCGGCCGCCATCGCCGCCATGAAGCTGCTCGCCGGGCTCACCGCGGTGACCCTGACCGGCGCCCTGGCCCGCTTCATCCCGGTGGCCGGGGAACGCACCGGTCGTCTCATCTTCCGTACCTACGCGGGCAGTTGTCTGGTCGTGGCGCTCGCCGCCGGGGTCTTCCTGCTGACCCTGGACGCCTGGGGGCCGTCGTACCGCTTCCTGCACGGGCCGCTCAACGGGCTCGGCTTCGTCGCGGCCGTCATCGCCTGGAACCTGCTCACCCTCCAGGACGGTGTGCTGACCGGGCTGCGCAGCGCGCCCTGGGTGCCGGTGGGCAACACGGTGTTCTCGGCGGTGAAGCTGGTCCTGCTCGCCGCGTTCGCCGTCGCCATCCCCACCACCGGTGTCTTCGTGTCCTGGGTGGCCGCGATCGCCACCTCCGTGGTGCCGCTGGGCTGGCTGGTCTTCCGGCGCCTGGTGCCCCGGCACGTCAAGGCGACCGAGGACCACGCCCGTCCGCCGACGCTGCGGGAGATCGGGAAGTTCCTGGCCGGGGACTACACGGGCTCGCTGTTCTCGCTCGCCGTCGTCTACCTCGTCCCGGTGATCATCGCCTCGCAGGTCAGCTCCGCGGAGAACGCGTACTTCTACATCACCACGACCATCGGCGGCACGTGCAACCTGCTCGCCATCAACATGGGCGCGTCCCTCACGGTCGAGGGCTCGCACGACCCGGCGCGGCTGGCCGCCAACACCCGCGCCGCGCTCAGGCGCATGGCCCGGATCATGGTGCCGATCGGGGGCCTGCTGTTCGTCGGCGCGCCCTGGATCCTCGGCGTGTTCGGCGCGGGCTACGCGCACGCGGCGACCCCGCTGCTGCGCTGGTTCGCGGTCGGCGCCCTGCTGCGGGTCGTGATGGAGACCTACTTCGCGGTGCTGCGCGCACAGAGCCGCACCGCCGGACTCGCCTGGATGCAGGGCCTGTTGTGCCTCCTGGTGCTGGGCCTGACGCTGCTGCTCCTGCCCCGGATGGGGCTGACCGGCGCGGGTGTCGCCGAGATCTCCAGCCTCGCGGTGATCGTCGCGATCGCCGCGCCGAAGCTGTGGCGGACGGTACGGGCCGCGCCCGCCGCCGTGCCCGAGACGGCGGCGCCGGACGGGGACCTCGCCGACCTCGGCGCGCACGAGGTCCCGGCCGCCTCCCCGCCCCGCCGGCACAGCCCGGCCTGGGCGCTGGACTCCGACACCCTCGCCCTCGGC
The DNA here is from genome assembly GCF_053602155.1 of Streptomyces sp. NPDC004561. NCBI lineage: Bacteria > Bacillati > Actinomycetota > Actinomycetes > Kitasatosporales > Streptomycetaceae > Streptomyces > Streptomyces sp. NPDC004561. The sequence goes on along the minus strand of NZ_JBSGDB010000125.1, from coordinate 11,534 downwards.
ATCCACGTGGACTTCGACCACCTGGAGCGCCGGCCCGACGTCCGCCCGGGGCCCGGCACACCGCCCGCGGGCACGCCCGGCCCGGGCCTTCGCGGGGAGGAGCGGGAGCCCGGCAGCGAGGCCTCACTCGGGCCGGCGGAGGCCGGACCGCCGCCGGAGGCGCAGGTCGACGCGCCGTTCGGCGCCGCCGAGCCGGACGGACACCTGGCCGCACGGGCGGACGGGCCGTCCGCCCGGACCCCGGGGGAGGCGGGTGTGCCGTCCGAGGCCGCCGTACCGGTGGCGTCCGCGTCCGGGGAGGCCGTGCCCGACGAGCCGCCGGCCCCGGCCTCGCTGCGGGAGCGGCTGCTGCCCACCCGCACCGGAGTCGTCCTCGGCTGTTCGCTGGTCGCCGCGCTGCTGCTGTACTGGGTGCCGGCGCTCCGGCTCGGCGAAACCGATCTGGACCGGATGGGCGGCCTCGGCCTGATCTCGGTGCTGCCGCTGCCGACCCTGGTCGGAGCGGCCCTGCTGGTCACCGTGTTCGCCGCGCTGCTCTGGCTGCGCCGTGAGCACCGGGCGCTGCTGCTGGTGACGCTGCTCGCGACGGTCGTGTCCCTGCACGCGCTGCCCGCCGTCATCGAGACCGAGCCGCGGTTCGCCACGGCCTGGCAGCACCTGGGCTTCCTCGACTACATCGACCGCACCGGGTCCGCCGTACCGTACCTCGACGCCCGCTGGAGCTGGCCGGGCTTCTTCGCGGTGGCCGCGTTCGTCGGCCGGGCGTGCGGGGTCACCGACTTCACGGAGGTCATCCGCTGGTGGCCGACGGCCATCCAACTCGCCTATCTGGCACCGATGTTCCTGCTCACCCGGTCGCTGCGGGCGAGCTGGCGGGCGAAGTGGACCGGCGTCTGGCTGTTCGTGCTGTGCGGCTGGGTCGGCCAGGACTACTTCTCCCCGCAGGGCTTCACGTTTCTGCTGTACCTGGTCTTCGTGGCGATCCTGCTGGTCTGGTTCCGCCCGCCCCGGGTGCTCTGGGCGAAGTTCCGCCCGGGTGAGGCCGAGGTGGAACCGGCCGACCGGCGTCAGCGGGCGGTGCTGCTGCTGGTGCTGATCGGCCTGTACGCGGCGAGCGTCCCCGCGCACCAGCTGACCCCGTTCGTGATGCTGGGCGTGCTCGCGGCCCTGGTCCTGCTCGGCCGGTCCGAGCTGCGCGGTCTTCCGCTGCTGTTCGCGGTGCTGGTCGCGGTCTGGGTCGGCTTCATGGCGGAGCCGTACTGGTCCGGGCACTTCAACGACCTCTTCGGCGGGGTCGGCGGGGTCGGCAGCAATGTCTCCACCTCCGTCTCCGGCCGTATCCAGGGCGGGGACCCGACCCACAAGCTGGTGCTGTACACGCGTGTGCTGCTGGCCGGCGCGGTGATGACCTTCGCCTGCTGGGGCTGGTGGCGCCGGCGCTTCCACCGCTACCGCGAGCGGTCGCTGCTGGTGCTCACCTTCGTGCCGTTCCTCGGCTTCGGCATGCAGTCGTACGGCGGTGAGATGGCGCTGCGCGTCTTCATGTTCGCGGTGCCTGGCGCGGCCCTGCTCGGCGCTCTCGCCCTCTTCCCGCGCACCGGGGTCACCGCGAGGGAGCGCGAGAAGGACCGGGTGAGCCTCGCCCCGCTGGCCGCGCTGCTCGCCGGGCTGCTCCTGATGGGCGGTTTCCTGGTGGCCCGCTGGGGCAACGAGCCGTTCGAGCGGACCCGGCCCGGTGAGGTCGCGGCGATGGACTGGGTGTACGCCCACGACAGGCCGACCGTAAGGCTGCTGTGGCTGAGCAACGACACGGTGAACGACGTGACCCCGTCGATGCCGTGGGGCGCGAAGGACATGGAGCGGGTCGACTACGTCCCGACACTGGCGCCGACCGACCCGGTCCTGGTGTCCGGCCTGGTCAAGGCGCTCAAGGACGCGGGCCCGAACTCGTATCTGATGATCAACCGCAGTCAGGTGACGTATCTGCAGATGGACGTGGGCTACCCGGCGACCTGGGAGCCCCGGCTGGTCCGGAACCTGGACAACCGGCAGGAGCTGTCGAAGGTCCTGGTCAACGACGACGTCACCGTGTATGCGATGCGCAAGCAGCCGGCGGGTACGGTGCCGAAGCCGCATCCCGGGCCGATCGGGCCGCGGGTGACGTGGACGCCCTGGTCGGTGGTGGGCGGGCTGGCCGCCGTCGCCCTGATCCTGCTGCTGGCCGCGCGTGAGGTGGTCCGGGTCGCGCTCCGGCCGGGCGTGCGCCGGCTGCGTCTGCTGCAGGGCAGTTTCTGGTTCGCGCTGCCGCTGCTGGCGGTGGTGCTGGCCTCGCTGGTGCAACGGTTCCTGACGATGAAGTGAGGGCGGCTCGGCCGGATCACCGGTCGAGCCACCTGACCTCGTACGGCCGCATGTCGAAGCGCTTGCCGTCCACCTGGGCGCTGATGGCCCGGTTCAGGGTGTTGACCACGAGGACGGTCCTGTCACTGGCCAGGACACGGACGTTGGGCACGTCGTCCGGGGCGACGGAGACGTTCTCGTACCGGGTGCCCGGCGCAAAGGCGCCGGTGAACCGGGAGAGGAGGTCGTACATGGGAAGCGGCTGTCCCCCGCCGGTGCCGTCGGTCGGCGTCCACAGGCAGCCGGCGCAGCCGGTGCCGGTCTTCTCCTCGGGGTTCCAGTAGAAGCCCGAGTCGGCGCCGCCCCTGACCATGGCGATCATGCCGGTGGCCTGGACGGCGACCCGGTGCGGCTCGGACCAGCCCTTGCGGTCGTCGTTGCCGTCGCCGGGCTCCACGTAGTACTCGGCCCACCACAGGGGCAGGCCGTGGGTCTGCCGCCGTACCCACTCGCCGACCGCCGTCAGCTTGTCGGTGGCCGCGAACTCGTTCGGCAGCAGGTCGTCGTCGCGGGTGTAGCTGGAACCGTCGACCACGGCGAAGTCGGCGCCGTCCTTGTGGGTGTTCCAGTACGAGAAGGCGTCGAGCACCCGCTGGTCCATGGCGCCCCAGGGGCCCCTCAACTCTGTGGAGGCGTTCTGGTCGCGCGGGTCGACGCTGTCCATCACCAGGTAGGGGCCGCCGACCATGATGTCCTTGTCGACCTTCTTCAGCGCCCGGTACACGAGGTTGTACATCCTGGTGTAGCCCTCGTAGTCCCAGCGGCCCTTGGCGTCGTTCCAGAAGCCCTTCAACTCGTTCCAGACGACGAAGTGCCTCACGTCCGGGTAGCGCCGGGCGACGGTCGCGGCGAGGTCCGCGAAGTCCTGGTAGTGGGCGGGGGTGGGCGCGGTCTCCAGGGCGGCCTGGCTCCAGTCGGTGTTGTCCACCCCCGCCCTGCCGCCCTTCATCCAGTCCGGGGAGCAGCACAGCGTGATCACCGGGGTGCCGCCGGAGGCGCGCATGAAGTCGACGCGGCGGTCGAGGGCGCCGAAGTCGTAGTGCCCCTCGACCGGTTCGGGGTTGTCCGCGCCCCAGCCCATGATGTGCTGGTTCTGCGGCAGCCCGCCGTTCTTCCCGAGCAGCCGCCGCACCCGGGCGGAGGCGGCAGACGCGCCCTCGTCGGCGCTGTACTGGGTGTGGGTGAAGCCCCAGCCGACGTAGGGCTCCGGCTTGGCCGGCGGGGTGGCGGGGGTGCCGTGCACCTTGTCGCCGTCGCGTGTGGTGCCGGTGGTGCTGGGACCGCCGGACAACGTGCTGAGCAGGGTCACCACCAGGGCCAGCGCGGCCGCGCCCACACCGAGCAGGGCGGTGAGCCGCCACCGCCGAGTATCCGAATCCCACCCATGACGTCCCATCAAGGGCCACATTAACCGCGGAATCCATGCCTCGGGCAGGTCTTGGGAACACCCGGAACAGTCTTGGAACACCGGGAACAAGCGGCGGAAATGCCGTGCGCCGAGGGCATCGGTGGCGGATCATGGCGGCATGTCTGCGAACCCACACGACGCTCTGCCGATCCGGCTCAACGTCGACGACTCCGACTCGCCGTCCGACGTCGTCGACGCGCTGTTCCTCGGCCGCTTCGCGACGGGCGAGCAGCCGTACTCGCACGCGGCGAACATCGACCGGGTGCGCTCCGGCGCGACCCTGCTCCCGGACGGCGCCCATGTGCTGCGGGTGGCCCGTGACGACGACCGCAGCGCCACCCTCGCCCAGGGCGACGGCTGGACCCTGCTGGTCTCCCGCTGGAACCGGGGCGCGGACGTCACCGTGACCGCGACCAGCGCCGAGCTGGCGAAGCGGATCCTGGACCAGGCCACGGACGGCGCGGCCGACGAGCCCGAGCCCCAGCCCGAGAACGTGACGATGGGCTTCTGGTACGTCTCCCCGCGCCGCGGCCCGCACCGCACCACCCGTCAGATCTCCGCGGGCACCTGGGACGAGGTCCGGGACAACTACACCGCGCCGGTGGCGGACGCGATGGACCGGCTGATGAAGACGACCCCCGAGGACATCGCGGGCCGGCTGCTCCTGCTGCACGGTCCGCCCGGCACCGGCAAGACCTCCGCGCTGCGCACCCTCGCCCGCTCCTGGCGCGACTGGTGCCAGGTGGACTGCGTCCTGGACCCGGAGCGCCTCTTCTCCGACGTCGGCTATCTGATGGACATCGCGATCGGCGAGGAGGACTCGGCGGGCAAGGGCCGCTGGCGGCTGCTCCTGCTGGAGGACTGCGACGAGCTGATCCGCGGGGAGGCCAAGCACACGGCGGGCCAGGCCCTGTCCCGGCTGCTCAACCTCACCGACGGCCTGCTCGGCCAGGGCCGCAACGTCCTGGTGGGGGTCACCACCAACGAGGACCTGGAGCGCCTGCACCCCGCCGTGGTCCGCCCCGGCCGCTGTCTGGCCCGCATCGAGGTGGGGCCGCTGACCCGCCGGGAGGCGGCGAGCTGGCTCGGCACCGAGGAGGGCGTCGGCCGGGAGGGCGCGACGCTGGCCGAGCTGTACGCGCTGCGCCGGGGCACGGCGCCGACCTCGGTGCCGGGGGCGCGGGAGGACGCGGACGCGGGCCTGTACCTGTAGTGCTTTGATGAAGTCATGACCTTGTTCGTCGGCACCTCCGGGTGGCAGTACAAGGACTGGCGGGACCTGGTCTACCCGGCCGGGGTCCCGGCGCGGCTGTGGCTGGAGGAGTACACCCGGCTCTTCGCCACCGTGGAGATCAACAACGCCTTCTACCGGCTGCCGTCGTACGACACCTTCGCGACCTGGCGCGAGCGGGTGCCGGCGGACTTCGTGGTCGCGGTCAAGGCCAGCCGCTACCTCAGCCACATCAAGCGCCTGAAGGAACCCGAGGAGCCGGTCCACCGGCTGATGAACCACGCGGCGGGCCTCGGCGAACGCCTGGGCCCGGTCCTCCTCCAGCTGCCGCCCACCCTGCGCGCGGACCCGGCGCTGCTGGACGCCTGCCTGGCCTGTTTCCCGCCGGGCACCCGGGTCGCCGTGGAACCCCGCCACGACTCGTGGTGGACGCCGGAGGTGCGCGAGGTGCTGTCCTCCCGTGGCGCGGCCCTGTGCTGGGCGGACGTCCTGGCCCGCCCGGTCACCCCGCTGTGGCGCACCACCGGCTGGGGCTACGTCCGGTTCCACCAGGGCCGCGCCCAGCCCTGGCCGCGTTACGGCCGGCGCTCCCTGGAGACCTGGGTGGACCGCATCGCGACGACGTGGTCCGGCGGGGAGGACGTGTACGCGTACTTCAACAACGATCCGGGCGGGGCCGCGGTGGCGGACGCGGTGACGTTCGGGAGGGCGGCGGGGCGGGCGCGTCTCGCGGTGACCCGCTTCCCCGAGCCGACGGCCCACCGGTGACCGGCGTCCACCGCGACGGCGCGTCCCGGCGGCCGCGAACCCCCTCGGCCCCGGGCGCGAACCCCTCGTGCCCTCACCTCTCGTAAGCCGCCCGCAGGGCGTCCCGCACCGCGGCCAGCGCCGCCTCCTCCCCCAGGCCCAGCCGCCGCACCCGGTCGACGTAGGACTGGGCGGCGGCCGCGGCCTCCCGCTCGGCGGCGGAGCCGGCGGCGGCCACGTACGTGCCGTGGCGCCCGCGTGTCTCGATCACCCCGTCGCTCTCCAGCGCCCGGTAGGCCTTGGCCACCGTGTTCACCGCGATCCCCAGGGACTCGGCCAGCCCCCGCACGGTCGGCAGCCGGTACCCCACCGGCAGCGCCCCGGACCGCGCCTGCTCGGAAATCTGCGCGCGGACCTGCTCGTACGGGGGCGCGCTGTCATCGATGCGGATCTTCAGGCTCACGGGCCGATTCTCCCGTACCCGGCGGAAAATGGGAGGCAGCCCCGGCACGTATCCCCGTACGGTGCCTGCCCATGACAGTGATCGTGCGCGATCTGCGCCCCGACGTCCCGGCCGACACCGAGGGCTTCGCCCGGGTCCGCAATCTCGCCCTGCCGTACATCCTGTTCACCTCGGAATCGGTCCGCCACAACGCCGTCCACACGCCGCCCGAGGCCCGCTACCGCCCGCTGGTCGCGGAGGAGGACGGCGAGGTGATCGGCACCGCCCAGGTCCGTCTGGCCCACGACAGCACCGAGCCGGGCCAGGGCCTGGTGAACGTCTACGTGCGGCCGGACCGGACCGGTCGCGGCGCCGGCGCCCTGCTGTTGCGGGCGGCCGAGGAGCACCTCGCCGCCCTGGGGGCGACCAGACTGCTCAGCTGGGTCCTCGACGAGCCGGCCCACCGCGCCTTCGCGGAACGGCACGGCTACCGCGCCAGCCGGTCCGCCCACTTCCTCGGCCTCGACCTGACGGACGACGGCCTCCCCGCCGTCCCGCGCACCCCGCCGGACGTGGAGCTGCGCACGGCCGCCGACTTCGCGGCCGACCCGCGCCCGCTGTTCGAGCTGGACGCGGAGACCATGCGGGACGAACCGGGCGACGTCGACATCGACTACACCGACTACGACGCCTGGCTGGAGCAGTACTGGAAGCATCCGCTGCTGGACCACGAGCTGACGGTGGCCGCGTGCGTCGACGGCCGTCCGGTCGCCTTCACCGTGGCCCACACCGACGGCGGCACCCGCTACTCCACCGCGATGACCGGCACCGTCCGCGCCCACCGGGGCCGTGGCCTGGCCAAGCTGGTCAAGACCCACTCCCTGCACCGGGCCCGCGCCGCCGGTCTCACGGAGGCCTTCACGGGCAACGACGCCGGGAACGACCCCATGATCGCGGTCAACAAGTGGCTCGGGTACGAGATCTGCGCGACGGAGGTGCGCCATGTCCGCGAACTCGGCTGAGCGGGCCGACCGGTTGGAGGTCGTCCTGGTCAAGGCGGGCCGTACGAAGATCCGTTACCCGGCCGAGCTGCTCGGGGACGACGGCACGCGGGTCGTCGTCCGCGCCCCGTGGGCGGCCGCCGGGGTACGCGACTTCGGCTTCGTGCGCTTCGAGCCGGGTGACGTGTTCACCGAGTACTACTGGCGGGACCGGTGGTACGCGGTGAAGGAGGTCCGCGCCTCGGACGGCACCGTCAAGGGCTGGTACTGCGACATCACCCGCCCCGCCGTCCGCTCGGGCGCCGAACTGGTCGTCGAGGACCTCGACCTGGACCTGTGGCGCTCCGCGGACGGCACGGACGTACTGCGTCTGGACGAGGACGAGTTCGCCGAGAGCGGCCTGGCCGCGGCCGATCCGGAGGCGGCGGCCGCCGCCGTGGCCGCGCTGGAGGAGCTGGAGGCGCTGGCCCGTGGCGGTGGTTTCGAGGGGGTGCTGTCCTGACGGCGGCGGCCACGGGCCGCGCCGGAGGCCGGCCGGTGTCAGACCGTCGCCACCACCGCGTAGCGCTCGTCGGCCACGGCTCTTCCCCACAACAGCGGGTCACCGGACAGTCGCTCCAGACGCAGGTCCGAGGTCAGCGGCCCGAGGAGGGCGGTGAGCCGGTCGGCGGGCACGCCGACCGGGTTCAGGGCGCCCCAGACGCCCTCGACCAGCACGAAACGGCCTCCGCCGGCACCGGAGGCGTCCCCGGGCCGCAGCAGGTCCCGCCAGTGCCGCAGGACGCGGGCGGGATCGGCCAGCGTCCACAGCACGTGCCGTACGAGGACGACGTCGAAGCGCCGCTCGCCCACGGGCGGGCGCGCGGCGTCCCCCCGCAGGACCACCGCGTCGCGCCCGGCGAGCTTGGCCCGGGCCCGCTCGGCCATCGCCGGGGACAGCTCCACGCCCGTCACCCGGTGTCCCTGCTCGGCCGCGAGGAGCGACAGGCTGCCGGTGCCGCAGCCGAGATCGAGCACGTCGGCCGGGTACTCGGGCAGCCAGGACCGCAGCCGGGCCGCCCAGGCGGCGCGCACGGCGGGGTCGCGCAGGCCGTGGTCCGGCTCGTCGTCGAAGGCGGCGGCCTCGGCGTCCCAGTCCACCGCGGCGGCCGTCGCAACCATGTGCTCGCTTCCGTTCGTCATGTCCGGAGAGTGACACACGCCACTGACAGTCCGGGACGTGACAGCCGCCACTGACAGACCGTGCACCGATGAGGAACTCTCCCCAAAAGGGTCTACCTCCGTGACAACGCGGAACTCGGTAGGCACTGAAGGAGGCAGCCATGCGCCGTGTGACCGTGCAGAAGCCGCTGAAGAGGACGGACAGCCGCCGGATCCGTGAAGAGGCGGAGGAGCGCCCGGCAGGGCGCTCCGAAGTACGCAGGGACATCGCGAGAACCTGGTGGCCGGACGGCTGAACCACCGGGGCCGTCAGCCCAGCAGCTTGCGGTAGTGCAGGCGGTCATAGGGACCCTCGACGCGGCGTGCCACGACCTCGTATCCGAACTTCGGGTAGATCCGCTGGTTCTCCCACATCAACGCGTTCGTGTAGAGCCTGATCTCGGCGACGCCCAGCTCACGCGCCGTCGCGTCGACGAAGTGCAGCAGCCGCCGCCCGACTCCCGTTCCGTGGGCGTCGGGTCGGACGGCGATGCTGTCGAGGAAGAGATGGTCGGCGAACGCCTCGATCACGACCAGCCCGTCGACGGGCTCCCCGGTGACGAAGACCTTGCCGGCGGCCACGTCTGCCGCATGGTCCGCCTCCATGGGCTGCGGCACCACGCCGATGCGCTCGATGTAGGGGCGGTAGGCGGCTTCGGTCACGGCCTTCACCGCCGGTACGTCCTCGTCGACGGCCGCCCGGATCCGCCGGGTGTCATGGTCGGTCATGCCGCGCACGGTATCTACCTGAGCGCAGTCTGAGCACCTCCTTAAGGCGACCATAAGGATCTCCTCCACCCGCCTCCAGCAGGCGATTCCACGGTTTCTTGGGACTAGCTTCTGATCACCCCCACGGGATCCAGCCCACCCCACGGACCGTTCCGAGGAGTTCCGCATGCCAGTCCGCCAGGACGGCTTGGCGTCGTACTGCGAGCAGCCCGAGCCGGCTCCCTCGCCGCCGGCGGCGGTGCCCCACACCGACTCGGAGTAGCCGCGGGTGCTGCCGTCCTTCTTCAGGCTGGTGCCGCCGACGGCGGTCACGTACTGCGAGGCGGCCGGGTACTCCACGCCGTAGCCGCTGTCGCCGGAGCTGACGGTGATGGCGACGCCGGGGTGCTTGAAGTACTTGTCGTCGGAGGCGGTGTCGTTGGCCTCCTCGCCGCCGCCGTAGCTGTTGGAGACGTACTTGGCGCCCTGCTTGACGGCCTGGTTCACCGCCGCGCCGAGGTCGTCCATGTTGGCGGACTTCGCCTCGACGAGCAGGATGTGGCACTGCGGGCAGGCCGCGCTGACCATGTCCACGTCCAGCGAGATCTCACCGGCCCAGCCGGCGTCGGGCGCGGGGTAGTTCGTCCCGCCGTCCTGGTCGGTCTTCTTGAAGCAGCCGTTGGCGGTGCTGCACTCGGGCAGGCCGTACTGGGAGCGGTAGGCCGCCAGGTCCTTCTCGGCGTTCGGGTCGTCGTTGGCGTCAACGATCGCGACGGTGGCGCCCTTGCCGCCGTCCTTGGGCAGGCTGTAGGCGGCCTGCAGGTCCGCCGGCCCGAAGCCCTTGGGGGTGTCGTGGCGGCCGAGGGACCGCTGCGGGGCGAGGTCGGTGCGCACGACCGACTGGCACGCCATGTAGCCGGGTTTGCTCGGCTGCGAACACAGCCGGTGCGTATGCACAGTCGCGGCCGCGGGCGAGGCGGTGGCCGTCGTCGCGAACGCCGCCGACTGCGAGGCGGCGGCCACGCCGCCGGTGATCAGGGCCGCTGCGGACAGCAGCGCGGGCGCGCCGCGGCGTATGGAATTCCTTCTGCGATGAGAACGCAAGTGAACTGCCCTCCGTGGGGGGATGGTCGGCTCCGCACCGGCGGCCAGAAAGTGATGTCACGTGCATGACAAACGCTTGCTGTTGGGGGTGGCCGGGTCGAAGCCGTGTTCCGGGCATGATGGGTTTTGCTGCCACCCCGGTCAGTGGTGGCTGCAGACGAGGTTATTGACTGTTTGCCGAAGAGAACAGGGCCAGTTGGTAAAACCTTGCCTCCAACTCCCCGGCGCGGGGCTATACGTTGGGCAGCCATGGAGCTGGAAGACAGAACCGTCGACGACCTGATGTCCCTGGGGCTCGCCCGCTACGAGGCACGGGTCTACCTCTCGCTCATCAGGCGTGGTTCCTACACGGCCGCCGAGGTGGCCCGGGAGGCCGACGTGCCGCGCCAGCGCGTGTACGACGTGCTGGACGCCCTCGTACGGCGGCAGCTGGTGAGCGCCCACCCGGGGCGGGTGGCCACGTACTCCGCCGTCACGCCCGAACTGGCCCTGGCCCGGCTCATGGCCGTGCAGCGCGAGTCCGTCGACCGGCTGGAGCGGGTCTCGCAGTCGCTGACCGGCATCCTGCAGCCGCTGTGGTCCCAGGGCAGGGGGCAGACCGATCCGCTGGACTACATCGAGATCCTGCGCGATCCGAAGGCGATCTCCGAGCGCTTCGCCGACATCCAGCGCCAGGCCCGCCAGGAGCTTCTGACCTTCTGCAAGCCGCCGTTCGTGGCGCCCACCGAGAACACCGAGGGCATCGCGGTGGTGCGCCGCCTCCACCAGGCGGGCGGCACGGTCCGGGCGATCTACCTCAGCGACGCGCTGGAGGATCCGGGGACGGTGGAGCACGTGCGGCGCTTCGCCGCCGCGGGGGAGCAGGCGCGCTTCGCACCCGAACTCCCCCTGAAACTGGTCATCGCCGACGCCGCCCTCGTGCTGTGCGACATGCCCGACCCGGTGGCCGGCGTGGGCTCCACCACCACCCTCTTCATCGAGCACCCGGCCCTCGCGGGCTGCCTGCGGCTGGCCTTCCACACGGTCTGGAAGGACGCCGTGCCGAGTCCGCAGACCGGCCTGGCACCGTGAAAACCGTCCGCCGCCTGGCACCGTGAAAACCTTCCGTCGCCTGTCGCCTGTCGCCTGCCGCCTGCCGCCTGCCGCCTGCCCCCTGCCCCCTGCCGCCGGCGCCCGGCTGCCGCCGTCGGCATCGTCGCCTCGGCCGTGGGGGGGGGGGGGGCCCCGGCGAACCGGGGGGGGCGCGTGGGGGGCGGCCGGCCCGCCGGGCCGCGCCGGGGGCGCCCCGCCGCC
>NZ_JBSGDB010000124.1:0-20556 GCF_053602155.1 Streptomyces sp. NPDC004561 | reverse complement strand
CTAGCCGGTCGAGGGAGCGGCGGAAGACGGCGAGTTCGGGTCGGATCGGGTTCTCGCGCACCGTCTTCCGCATGTCTCAGCGGGGCGGGTGCGTCACTGCGGCGGGTTGCCCGTGGACACGCTCAGCTCGATCTTGCCCGGGTTCTTCGCGTCGACGTCCGTGCCCTCGGAGGGGAACTGGTCCAGCACGGTCCCCTGGCCCCAGGTGTTGTCGTCCACGTGCTTGATGGTCCACTGCCAGCCCGCGGCCTGGAAGCAGGCCTTCACGGAGTCGATGTCCTTGTACTGGAAGTCGGGCAGCCGGACCTTCTTCGGGTCGGAGTAGGACTCGTTCGGCTCCGTGCACTTGGTCTTGTCGATCACCCGGGTGGTGTCGGGACCGCGGTAGCCCGCCCGGTGGGAGGTGGACGCCGAGGTGCTCGCGCCGTTGCCGCCGCCCTTGTCGTCGCTGCCGTTGTTGTTCAGCGTCAGCGCGACGATCAGGCCGACGACCGCGACGAGCGACACCACGACCGAGCCGATGATCACCGGCTTGTTGCTCTTGCCGCCGCCGGGGCCGGACGGCTGCGCGGCCGTCTGCGGCGAGATCGTGTACGGCGGCGGGGTCTGTGCGGCCGACGGGCCCTGCGGGCCGTAGCCCGCCGGAGGCGTCTGGTAGCCGCCCTGCTGCGGGTAGCCGTAGCCCGCGGGCGTGGCCGGGGCGGGCGTCTGCGGGCCGTACGGACCCGGCTGGTACGGCGTCCGCACCGGCCCGGCGGGCGCCTGGACCGACTGGTCGACCGGCGGGAACACCGCCGAGCCGACCCCCGCGCCGCTCTGCACCGGCCCGGCGTCCGGCACGATGCTCGGCGGGGCCGCCTGGAGGGAGGCGGCGATCCGCAGGCACTCGTCGCGCATGGACTCGGCGGTCGGAAAACGCTCGTTCGGGTTCTTCTTCAGCGCGCGGGCGACCAGCGCGTCGACCGCCGGGGGCAGCGCACGGTTGATCGAGGAGGGAGCCACCGGCTCCTCCTGCACATGCGCGTACGCGATCGCCAGCGGGGAGTCGGCGTCGAACGGCAGCCGTCCGGTGACCAGCTGGAACAGCATGATGCCGACCGAGTACAGGTCGGAGCGGGCGTCCACGCCGCGGCCGAGGGCCTGCTCGGGCGAGAGGTACTGCGGGGTGCCGACGACCATGCCGGTCTGTGTCATCGACGTCACACCGGACTGCATCGCGCGGGCGATGCCGAAGTCCATGACCTTGACCACGCCGCGCTTGGTCATCATCACGTTGCCCGGCTTGATGTCGCGGTGGACCAGGCCCATCTCGTGGCTGATCTCCAGCGCCGCCAGCACATCGGCGGTGACCTTGAGCGCCTTGTCGGCGGGCATGGCGCCGTGCTGCCGGATGTCCTCCGCGAGGACCGAGCCGAGCGGGCGGCCCTCGACGTACTCCATGACGATGTACGGCGTCGTCATGCCGTGCAGCGCGTCCTCGCCCGTGTCGAAGACGGAGACGATATTGGTGTGCGTGAGCTTCGCCACGGCCTGTGCCTCGCGGCGAAAGCGCTCTCGGAAGGCCTGTTCCCGGCCGAGTTCGGTGTGCAGCGTCTTGATGGCGACCTGGCGGTCCAGCACGGCGTCGTACGCCAGGTGGACCGAGGCCATACCGCCCTCGCCGAGCAAGTCGCGCAGCTGGTAGCGGCCGCCGGCCAGCGCCTGCCCCGTGTACCGGCCGTGTGCGCCGTCCTGGCTCATCTCTCCGCGTCCCCCACTGGCCGTCCGGCGCCGTCACCCCGCGAACAGGCCTTGATCGAATGTGTCATTCCCGGCCAAGTCTGCCCCAGGGCACTGACACGTCAAGCGCGGTGCCCGTTCCGTGACCGTACGGGCAAGAAGCGTCGCGCAAGCGTTACAGCGGGCGTACGACCGGCACACGGAATTTGCACGACAGCGCGTGCTAGAGGTTTCATGGCCGGTCCGTCTCGGGCCGTTCCCGGTTCCGGTTCCGAACCGGTGGCCCCCGCGGAGGCTGTAGCGTGGCCCGACGGAGACCGTAACAACACCGCGCGCACCGCGGGCAGAAACGACGGCGAGGACTGATGGCACAGACGCAGCGCGCCCAGGGCCCGTCCGACCCCGAGGCGACTGGCGGCGGCATGTCGGACTCGCCGGAGATGTGGGGCAACGGAGGGCTCGTCGGCGACGGCCGGTACCGGCTCACGCACCGGCTGGGCCGGGGCGGCATGGCCGAGGTGTTCGCGGCCGAGGACGTGCGCCTGGGCCGTACGGTCGCCGTCAAGCTGCTCCGCACGGACCTGGCCGAGGACCCGGTGTCCAAGGCCCGCTTCACGCGTGAGGCGCAGTCGGTCGCCGGACTCAACCACCACGCGATCGTCGCCGTGTACGACTCCGGCGAGGACTTCGTCGGCGGCCAGTCCGTGCCGTACATCGTGATGGAGCTGGTCGAGGGCAGCACCATCCGCGATCTGCTGATGAACGCGGAGGCGCCGGGCCCCGAGCAGGCGCTGATCATCGTCTCCGGCGTCCTGGAGGCCCTCGCCTACTCGCACCAGCACGGCATCGTGCACCGCGACATCAAGCCCGCCAACGTGATCATCACCGACAGCGGCGCCGTCAAGGTGATGGACTTCGGCATCGCCCGCGCCCTGCACGGCGCGTCCACGACGATGACGCAGACCGGCATGGTCATGGGCACCCCGCAGTACCTGTCCCCGGAGCAGGCGCTCGGCAAGGCCGTCGACCACCGCTCCGACCTGTACGCGACCGGCTGCCTGCTCTACGAACTCCTGGCCCTCCGGCCCCCGTTCACCGGCGAGACCCCGCTGTCGGTGGTCTACCAGCACGTCCAGGACATGCCGACCCCGCCGTCGCAGGCCCTGGAGGCCTGCCCGCCGGAGCTGGACGGCCTGGTCATGCGCTCGCTCGCCAAGGAGCCGGACGACCGGTTCCAGACGGCCGAGGAGATGCGCGGACTGGTCCAGTACGGCCTGCAGATGCTGTACGAGCAGGGCGGCCACACCGGCACCTGGAACACCGGCCCGGTGGCGATGCACGAGGGCCGGCACACCCCGGCGGGCGGCTTCGCGGGCACGACGGCCATGCCGCACCCGATGAACGCCTCCGGCACCACGCAGATCCCGCAGCCGATCCTGCCCACCGGCTACGGCAACGGCGACGACGGCGGCTTCGAGGGGCACGGCAACGGGGGCAGCGGCCGCGGCAAGCTGTGGATCCTGGCCGTCCTCGCGGTCATCGCGATCGCGGCGGGTGTCGCGCTGGCCCTGCAGGGCGCGGGCAACGGGACCGGCACCGGCACCGACACCAAGCCGCCGGCGACGCACTCCAAGAGCACGAAGGAGGACACCCCCTCCTCCGGGCCCTCCGACGCCAACACCGGCCGGCCGACCGACACCTCCACGGAGAACAGCTCGGACACCGGCTCCACCTCCGGCTACACGCCGTCGTACACGCCGTCGTACACCCCCTCCCAGACGCCCAGCACGGGCCCGACCGACCAGCCGACGGACCCGCAGCCCTCGCAGTCGCAGCCGACGGACCCGCAGCCCTCGCAGTCCCAGTCGACGGACCCGGCCGCCGGCGGCACGGACGGGGGCGCCACGGTCGGTGCGAACGCCGGCACGACCTCCGGCACCACGGGCGACACCGGCCCTTGAAGGACGCCCCCGCCCGCCGGGACGGCGTCACCCTGAGGTGACGCGGCCCCCGGCGGGTCATCCGGCGAACGCGTCGCACACGGCGTCGTACTCGCGCGTCCACCACACCGCGAGCGCCGAGGCGGCCGGGAACTGGCAGTCCGCGCGCGTGTCGCCGCGTTCGTAGTGCCAGCGCAGCATCCAGAAGTCGTTCAGCCGCTCCCACCACACCCGGTGCACGGCCGCCGCCAGCTCAGAGGGCGGGGCGCCGGCCGCACGCCGGTACGCGCGCGCGTAGGCACGCACCTTCGGTAGGTCCAGGGCGCCCGCGGGGCGCACGAAGAAGATCGCGGCGGCGCGTACGGCCTCCTCCGCGCGCGGCTGCACACCGAGCCGGTCCCAGTCGACGATGGCCGCGGGGGCGTCGTCCTTGTAGAGCAGGTTGAACGGGTGGAAGTCCCCGTGCACCCAGCCCACCGAGCCGCCGCGCGGCGGGCGCCGGTCCGCGTGCTGCTCCAGGAGCCCGCGGCGCTCCAGGAGCCGGTGCCGGGCCAGCTCGTCGAAGGCGTCGGCGGGGCGGTGCCGGCTGACGTGGGCGAGCAGGTCGTCGATGAGGGCGAAGGTGTCCGCCGGGTCGGCGCTCTCCACGGGATGGGGGCTGGTGGCCGGGCGGGTGCGCCCCTTGGGCGGCATCACGCGCTCCAGACAGGCGTGCACGGCGCCCAGGAGCGCCCCCAGGCGCGCGCTCTCGCCACGGGTGAGCTGGCCGCCGTGGCGGTGCCCGCCGTCGATCCAGGGGTGCAGGGCGTAGGCGTGGCCGCCGACGACGGCGACCGTGCGGCCCTCGCGGTGCGCGAGCGGCGGGGCGACCGGCACGCCGAGGTCGGCCAGGCGCTGGGTGGCCCGGTGCCGGCGTTCGATGGCGGCCGGGTCCGCGGTGTCGGGGTCGAAGTGGTGCTTGAGGAAGTATCGGCCGCGGGTGGTGCACAGCCGGTAGCCGCGGTTGAGCAGGCCTTGATCGACCGGATCGCAGGCGAGGGCGCTACCGGCGGCGTACAGGCGCAGCAGGGTGCTCAGAGGGGGCGCGTGGGGCACAAGGGGTGGTACACAAGAGCGCGGCACGCGGCAGATGCTAGGGCACGAAAAGCCGCCGTGAGCTGGGCCTTGTCACAGGCAGTCGCCGTCGGTCGCATTCGGTCACTCGTTGGTCCACGGTGAACTGCCGTAAGTCGATCTAAAGGCCCGATAAAAAGTGCGGCGCTCTAAAGCCCCGTGTGCTCGTTGCGAAAGTCTTTCGGCTCTTCCCGTGAGCCGGGTGACCGGGATAACGTGCGGGTGCTCCGGCCTAGCCACAGGCCTGTGACCAGCGCGGTTGCGCATCTCCTCGATTTACTTGGAAATCCAAGCAAAATCGCAGGTCAAGAGGGGTTTCACAGAAATGTGGAGCACTGGGTAACGTAATGGTTGCAGGGCGCTCGCCGGGGCACCTGTCACGCCTGTTCCCGGCCGAGTGGCACCCACCCCGTGCCCGGTGGTCGAGACAGGTGAGCCGCACTGGCCTACCGGCAACCCCGGGGGCCGGAACGACGGAGGAGCACACGTGACCGTGGACAGCAGTGCCGCGCGCAAGCCGCGACGCAGCGCCGCAGGCAAGGCCGGCACCACCGGCACCAAGACCGGCACGGCCGGCACCAAGCGGACCACCAGCCGCGCCAGCGCGAAGAAGAGCACGGACGAGCTCGTGCAGCTTCTGACGCCCGAGGGCACGCGGGTCGAGAACGCCGAGTACGACGGCTACGTCGCCGGCATCACCGCGGACGAGCTGCGCGGCCTGTACCGCGACATGGTGCTCACCCGCCGCTTCGACGCCGAGGCCACCGCCCTGCAGCGCCAGGGCGAGCTGGGCCTGTGGGCGTCCCTGCTGGGCCAGGAGGCCGCCCAGATCGGCTCGGGCCGGGCCCTGCGGCACGACGACTACGTCTTCCCGACCTACCGCGAGCACGGCGTCGCCTGGTGCCGCGATGTCGACCCCACCAACCTGCTCGGCATGTTCCGCGGTGTGAACAACGGCGGCTGGGACCCCAACAGCAACAACTTCCACCTGTACACGATCGTCATCGGCTCCCAGACGCTGCACGCCACCGGCTACGCGATGGGCGTGGCCAAGGACGGCGCGGACTCGGCGGTCATCGCCTACTTCGGCGACGGCGCCTCCAGCCAGGGCGACGTGGCCGAATCGTTCACCTTCTCCGCGGTCTACAACGCCCCCGTGGTGTTCTTCTGCCAGAACAACCAGTGGGCGATCTCCGAGCCCACCGAGAAGCAGACCCGTGTGCCGCTGTACCAGCGCGCCCAGGGCTTCGGCTTCCCGGGCGTCCGCGTCGACGGCAACGACGTGCTGGCCTGCCTCGCCGTCACCAAGTGGGCCCTGGAGCGCGCCCGCAACGGCGAGGGCCCGACCCTGGTCGAGGCGTTCACCTACCGTATGGGCGCCCACACCACCTCCGACGACCCCACCCGCTACCGGGGCGACGAGGAGCGGCAGGCATGGGAGGCCAAGGACCCGATCCTGCGCCTTCGCCGGTACCTGGAGGCGTCGAACCACGCGGACGAGGGATTCTTCGAGGAACTCGAGACCGAGTCCGAGGCGTTGGGCAGGCGAGTGCGCGAAGCGGTCCGCGCCATGCCCGACCCGGACCACTTCGCCATCTTCGAGAACGTGTACGCGGACGGGCACGCGCTCGTCGACGAGGAGCGAGCGCAGTTCGCCGCCTACCAGGCGTCGTTCGCCGATGCTGAAGGGGGTCACTGACATGGCCGAGAAGATGGCGATGGCCAAGGCCATCAACGAGTCGCTGCGCCGTGCCCTGGAGTCCGACCCCAAGGTCCTCGTCATGGGTGAGGACGTCGGCAAGCTCGGCGGCGTCTTCCGCGTGACGGACGGCCTGCAGAAGGACTTCGGCGACAGCCGGGTCATCGACACCCCGCTCGCCGAGTCCGGCATCGTCGGCACCGCGATCGGCCTGGCGCTGCGCGGCTACCGCCCGGTGGTGGAGATCCAGTTCGACGGCTTCGTCTTCCCGGCCTACGACCAGATCGTCACCCAGCTCGCCAAGATGCACGCCCGCTCGCTGGGCAAGGTCAAGCTGCCGGTCGTCGTCCGCATCCCCTACGGCGGCGGCATCGGCGCGGTCGAGCACCACTCCGAGTCCCCCGAGGCGCTGTTCGCGCACGTCTCCGGCCTGAAGATCGTCTCCCCGTCGAACGCCTCCGACGCGTACTGGATGATGCAGCAGGCCATCCAGAGCGACGACCCGGTGATCTACTTCGAGCCCAAGCGGCGCTACTGGGACAAGGCCGAGGTCGACGCCGAGGCCATCCCCGCCCCGCTCCACAAGGCCCAGGTCGTCCGCGAGGGCACCGACCTCACCCTGGTCGCGTACGGCCCGATGGTGAAGCTGTGCCAGGAGGTCGCCGCCGCGGCCGCCGAGGAGGGCAAGTCCCTCGAGGTCCTGGACCTGCGCTCGGTGTCGCCCCTCGACTTCGACGCCGTCCAGGCCTCCGTGGAGAAGACCCGCCACCTGGTCGTGGTCCACGAGGCCCCGGTGTTCTTCGGCTCCGGCGCGGAGATCGCCGCCCGGATCACCGAGCGCTGCTTCTACCACCTGGAGGCCCCGGTGCTCCGGGTCGGCGGCTACCACGCCCCGTACCCGCCGGCCCGCCTGGAGGAGGAGTACCTGCCGGACCTGGACCGCGTGCTCGACGCCGTCGACCGCTCGCTGGCGTACTGAGGAGAGGGTCGTGACGACGATGACGGAAGCGTCCGTACGCGAGTTCAAGATGCCGGACGTGGGTGAGGGACTCACCGAGGCCGAGATCCTCAAGTGGTACGTGCAGCCGGGTGACACGGTCACCGACGGCCAGGTGGTGTGCGAGGTCGAGACCGCCAAGGCGGCCGTCGAACTCCCCATCCCCTACGACGGCGTGGTCCGTGAGCTGCGCTTCCCCGAGGGCACCACGGTCGACGTGGGCATGGCCATCATCGCGGTCGAGGTGGCCGGCGCCGCGCCCGCGCAGGCACCGGCCGAGCAGCCGGCGGCCGAGCAGCCCGCCGCGCCCGAGGAGGAGCCGAAGCCGGAGGGCCGCCAGCCGGTCCTGGTCGGCTACGGCGTGTCCACCTCGTCCACCAAGCGCCGCCCCCGCAAGGGCCCCGAGGTCACCGTGCCGGCGCCGGCCCAGGCGCTCCAGGCGGAACTGAACGGCCACGCCCCCGTGGCCGACCGGCCCCGCCCGCTGGCCAAGCCCCCGGTGCGCAAGCTGGCCAAGGACCTCGGTGTCGACCTGGCCACGGTCGTCCCGTCCGGCCCGGACGGCGTCATCACGCGCGAGGACGTCCACGCGGCGGTCACGCCTAAGGCCGCCGAGCCGGTCACCGAGCCCCAGGCCACGGCCGCCACCGTCCCCGCGCCCGCCGTGGCCCGCGACGGCGCCCGTGAGACCCGTGTCCCCGTCAAGGGCGTGCGCAAGGCGACGGCCGCGGCCATGGTCGGCTCGGCGTTCACGGCACCGCACGTCACGGAGTTCGTGACGGTGGACGTGACCCGCACCATGAAGCTGGTCGAGGAGCTCAAGCAGGACAAGGAGATGCAGGGCAGGCGGGTGAACCCGCTGCTGCTGATCGCCAAGGCCCTGCTGGTCGCGATCAAGCGCAACCCGGACATCAACGCGTCCTGGGACGAGGCGGCGCAGGAGATCGTGGTCAAGCACTACGTGAACCTGGGCATCGCGGCGGCCACTCCGCGCGGCCTGATCGTGCCGAACATCAAGGACGCGCACGACAGGACGCTGCCCCAGCTGGCGGACGCCCTCAGCGACCTGGTGTCGACGGCGCGCGAGGGCAAGACGTCCCCCGCCGCCATGCAGGGCGGCACGGTGACCATCACCAACGTCGGCGTCTTCGGCATCGACACCGGCACGCCGATCCTCAACCCCGGCGAGTCGGCGATCCTCGCGGTCGGCGCGATCAAGCTCCAGCCGTGGGTCCACAAGGGCAAGGTCAAGCCGCGTCAGGTCACCACCCTGGCCCTGAGCTTCGACCACCGCCTGGTCGACGGCGAGCTGGGCTCCAAGGTCCTGGCCGACGTGGCGGCGATCCTGGAAGAGCCGAAGCGGCTGATCACCTGGGCGTGAGGGCGCTGACCGGGTGACCCCGGAACCACGAGCGGGCGGCCGCGGATTCGTCATGCGGCCGCCCTCTCGGGGCGAGTTCGTCCTCACGTCGTCGACTCGCGTCGTTCATGCCCCGGGACGGGGTTCGGCGCGGGGCACGGCAAGCCGTCCGGCGACGAGCGCCAGCCAGCCGCTGGGCGAGTACGGCGCCGGCGGGTCGACCTCCATGCCCAGTTCGGCGACGGCGAGGGCGTAGTCCGACTCGTCCAGATCCAGGGCGAGCAGCTCGTGGAGTTCTCCGACGAGCCGGGCGACGAGTCGGGGGTCGGTGGAGGCCCGATAGTCGTCGACTGCGGCGGCGTGATCCGCGAACTCGTCCGGCATGTCCTGCGAGAACCAGCCGCCGAGGAACTGGCCGAGCTCGGGGAAGCGGGCGTGCCATTCCCAGTGGGTGGCGGGGGCGGCCGGGGGCGGCACCTCTCCGGTCTCGATGCTGTGCCTGATGTGGTCGGCGAGGCAGTACAGCCACTGCTGGACCTCGTCCTGGGACAGGCCGACGTCGGGTACGGCGTAGAACTCGCCGAGGCGCAGTCGCAGCCGTCCCGGGGGGTTGTCGGCGTAGTCCCGCAGTTGCCGCTCGGCGATGGCGAGGGCCCAGGGGCGGCTGTGCCAGGTGTGGCGCAGATAGGCCGTCAGGGCCCGGCCGGGCCGTTCCGGGGTGTCGTCCGCCGGCTGCCCGAGGTAGGCGCGCATCACCTGGTCGAGTTCGCCGTGGCGGCGGTCGTGTTCGAGGGGGCTCAAGGGCACGGTCGTCAGCCTCTGTGGGTCACAGGTGGATCGGGCTCGATGGGACTACAGGTAGATCGGGAACGTGCCGTGGACGGTGAATCCATGCGGGCGTGAGGCGTCCCGCTCGAGGATCACCCTGGCCGCGTGCGCGTCGACCGGCTCCCGGCCGGCCAGCATCATCGCCTGCAACAGCACCCGGCCGACCGGCTCGGACCGGGACGGCCACGACGCCTCGATGGTCAGCCGGCGGCGGGTGGACTGGGCGAGCCAGCGGTGGATGACCTGTTCGTTCGCGGTGACGACCTGCTGGGTGGCCCACTGCGCGGTTTCGCGGTCGGGGTAGGTGGAACTTCGGGTACGCACAGGGCGGGACTCCGTCAGATCAGTAGGTGTTGAACCGCCAGAAGACGCCGACTTCCGCGGGCGAGACGACAATGAGCCCGAGATCCGACATGTGGTCGGTGACCCCGAATCCACCGGTGACGCGACGGAAGAAGTCGGCGTCCCGGTCGCCGCTCGCGTTTCCGGCCGTTGTGTGGAAGGTGCAGCCGGGCGAATACCGGCTCAGGAGCGTGCGGGCATCGGTGAGCAGTGTCTCCGCGCGGGCCGGGAAGTCCGGGATGTTCTTCACCTGGAACCACTCGTCCGTCATCGCCACGAGCAACCGCGCCGCCGAATCGGCCGTCACCTCGTGGAGAATTTCCCCCAGCCGGCTCTCCGTGGAGACGACGAACGGATAACTGCCGCCTCGCTGCGGATCCGCCGCGTTCTCCTCCCTGTCCCAGTCCAGCGTGACCCAGCCGCGCGGATCAGCGCCGGAGCGTGCCATGACGGCCAGGACATCGGTGTGCCAGTCGGCGTGGTCGTGCGGCCCGGTGGCCACGAAGGCGTACTCGTCGTCGAACAGGCGCAGCGCTGCCGCTTCCCATTCCTGCTGTGTGGGCGGGTTCATCACGGATTCTCGTGGTTCTGTCAGGGGATCGGCATGGACGTGAGAACGACGAAGGGCGGGTCCAGGGAGTCATCGTACTTAAGTACGGTCCTGATTCCCTTGACCGGGACGGCTCTGGCATTCATGCCGCCCTCCTTGTAACCGCTCAACGGGTCGTTCGGATCAGCGGGTTGCTTCGAGACGCTGCGGCCGCTGTACTCGCCGTTGGGGGCGGTGCCGTCGAACGATTCCGGTCTGCTGCCGTTCGTGGGTGGTGGCGGCCCCTTCAACCACGCCGTGATCTCAGCGGAATTCGCGTCGATGTTGTGCTGGGTCAGTTCCTGCGCCTTTTCGGCGTTTTCGAAGGTCGAGGCCGCTCCGATGCTCGGTTTACCGTGCGGCCAGGTCTGCGTGGGCGGGTTGCCCTGGTCCCGCAGGCGCTGAGCGAGCTGTTCGTCGGTCTTTCCCACGTGTTTGTCGAGGGTGTGTCCGCCGTCGAGCCACTCCATGCTCGCCAGGTCGATCTTGTACACACCGTTTTTGGTGTCATTCGGATCGGTCCATTTGTGCTCGTTCTTGAAGGAGTTGAGCGCTCGCGCGCCGAAGGCCTCGGCCCTGGCGTCCTCCGCGACGAACGTGGGGGCGCTTCGGAGGGCCTCGTCCAGTTCCCATTCCAGGGCGAGGAGGGTGGTGGCGGCTTCGTGGAATTTCTGCTGGTACGTTTCGACGGCCTTGTCCGCCGCTTCTCGGTCCATGTGCTTCCGGAAGGTCCAGACGAGCGTCGCGAACATCTGAGGGCCCGCGAGTTCGAGCAACTTCAGCGGATTCCCGCTCGTCAGTTCCTCCACCATGCCCTGGGCGGCGTTCTTGGCGAGGTTCGTGGTCGTCTCGCGGCAGGTCCGGGCGGTCTGGATCAGCTCGTCGCACGTCTTCTGCAGGGTCTCGGCGGTGTGGTGCAGCACCTCCAGGATCGGTCTGCGCTGCGCGGGCGCCACGTCCCCCGCCGTCTTCCAGCTACGGCCGCCCTGCTGGTCGATCTGACCCTGCGCGTCCCGGCTGCGGCCCCAGGCGGTGGCCCCCCAGATCGACTGGCAGAACGCGTTCATGGCGCTCTGCCACTCGTTGTTCCCCTGCGGGGCGGTGATGTAGCCGATGGCCGAGGTGAAGTTGTCGCCTGCCTTCAGCGCCGTGTTCCCGGCTTCCTGCCAGGCGGAGGACATTCCCTTCAGATCGTCCTCCACGGCACCCGGCGTGATCTCATGGGTCTTGCCGAGGTTCAGCCCGTACTCGACGGCCGGCCGGATGACGTCCGCGAGGAAGTCCGGGATCTCACCGAGTACTCCGGAGATGGCCCAGGAGTCGGCGTCCCGGCCGGTCCCGGACCACTTGATGTCGTTGATCTTCCCGTAGTCGGGCGCCTTGTCGATGACGGCGGGCGGTGTGCGGCGGGGCGGCGGACCGTACATGCCCCGCGAGGCCCAGTCCGCGGCCTGGTAGTTGTTGGCCGTCAGGGTCAGGCCGACAGCGACGCCGCCGACGCTCGCCACACTGGCGGCCCAGACCTCGGTGAATTTCCCGGCGATCCGCATGTACGCCTCGGCGAAGGCGTCGGGCCCCGATCCCGTGCCCGCCGACTGGCTGTACTGGTTGAGGGCGCTCACCAGCGCCGTCGCGCCCTTGTCGTAGTCGAACTGCCCGTCGCGCACCACGGCCGAGGTGTAGTACAGGTGCTGCGGCTTCAGCTCGAATCCGCCGCCGGCGCCGGGTGCCGCCGTCCTGAGCTGGTCCCGTTCCTTCCGGCGTTCGTCATCGCTCGGACGGGTTCCCATCAGGCCGCCCCCCAGCCGCGCAGCACCGCGCGGTGGGCCGCGGCGTAGTTGGCGTGGCCGGTGGTGACGTAGGAGTGCAGCCATTTCTGGGCCGCCTGCAGGTCCTGGGCGGAGCGGTCCCACTCGTCGAGCTTCTGGACGAAGATCTCGCGGGCCTCGCCCTTCCAGGACAGGACGACGGGCTCGACACGGTCGTAGAGGTCGTCGAGCCGGCCGTTGAGTTTTCTGAGGATGTCGTCCAACTCGACGGCCAGATCGTGAAGTGTGGCGAAAGATACCGATATGTGGTCGTCGGCAGGACTGGATCCGGTCGACATGTCACCCCCGTTGCTCCCTACGTGTGCCGTTCCCGCAGGTACGTCATGGCTGCTCGTATCAGTACGCGTCGAGACTGCTGCGCGTTTGCGGCGGTCCGCCGGTCGTCCCCTCGGCCTCCCCGTTCGGGGTGGAGAGCCTGTCGACCTCGCTGTCGATGTCGACATGGACGCCACGCATGCGTTCGAGCACGCCCAGATCCGTGTCGGAGAAGCCGTCCCGGCTGAGCCGTACGGCTTCTTCCAACTGCTTCATCACCTCGCGAATGCGGACGGCGTCCTCGGCGGCCGCTCGGTGGAACTGCCGGTACGTCGTGGCCGCCGGGCCGCGCCAGCCGGCCTCGATGCGGTCGACGATCCCGTCCATGCGCTTGATCTGCTGGTCGAGGTGGTCCTGCATGTCGTCGAGGTCGTGCGCGAGCTTGGTGAGGTCGTTGGACGACACGCGCAGGTCGGCGTTGCCGCCCTGTCCTGAGCCGGTTCCCCGTACACCCATGCGGTGTGTCTCCCCTCCCGCTCGACATCCCCCGATGTCGCGCCATCCTGTTGAAGGACGCCGGCAGTGGCCGAAACGGTTGCCCACTCGCCCACCGTCTGCCTCAACAGCATCTCGCAGCAGCAGCCCTGACGCTGTATCAGGGTCGTTTCAGGGAGGGCTCACCGGCCGGACCGGCGGGCGCGGAGCGCGTTCAGCAGGGCCGCGCCCCGCTCCGCGTCGTCCACGCTCACCGCGAAGTCCGTGCGGCGGCCCCGGGGGCGTACGACCAGGCAGTCGCCGGCGCGGAGCATGACCGTCGTGCCGAGACCGCTGAGGCGATAGCCCCAGCCGCCGACCTCGGACGGCAGGCGGCGTTCGGCGCGGGCGGATTCGAGGGCGGCCGGGGACCAGTGGCGGGCGGGCCAGCCGAGGGGGCCGAAGGAGACCTCCAGGCCCGCCTCCGAGACCTTCGCCCGGACCGAGGAGCAGGCGGCGCCCCCGAGGGAGGCGGCGCCGCAGCCCGCGCACACGGGCCAGAGCACTCCGGCCGGCGCCAGGCCCAGCGCCAGGGCCACGGCCGCGCCCACGGCGAGCAGACCGGTCGCCGCCGCCAGCAGTTGCAGCCACGGGTTGGCGGTGCGGGAGAACCACACCAGCCGTTCGCCCTCCGGGATGTCCAGTTCCGGGGTGCCGGCGGGTGGGGCGGCCGAGGCGGCGCGGACCGTCAGCCGCCACGCGGCCACCCCGGCGACCGCCGCCAGGGCCAGGGCCACGACCATCCACAGGGCCGACTGGCGGGCCTCGTGCCAGTCGGCGCGGTCGAGGTTGGCCCGGACGACCGACACCTGCGCGCCGATGAGGACGACCGCGGTGGGGGCCAGCGCGATCGCCACCCAGGTGCGGGGCGAGGTCCATGATCGGCGCCACTTCACGGACAGGGCGAGGGCGATCACCAGCCAGACCGCGGCCGGGAACACGGACGCCTCCCAGAGCGGCATCGAGCCGTCGGGGGCCGCTCCGCCGCTCCAGTGGGTGGCCAGCCGGTCGGGGAGCCGGTCCCGCAGGGTCCAGGGCAGCCCCGCGATCAGCACGGTCACGGCCGTCGTGCCGGCCGCGGGCGCCCAGCGCCGGGCGCGGCCCCCGCCGGACTTCCTGTCGTCGTCCCCGCCAGTCATGACAACCCCCGGATCATGTCGATGAGATCGGTCCGGCTGTATCCCAGCCGGGATGCCTCCGCCACCAGTTCCCGCACCTTGATCTGCAGTCCCGAGCGCCGGGCCGCCCCCTCGGTGACGGTGATCCCCCGGCCCCGGCGGAACTCCAGCAGACCTTCGTCCCGCAGTTCGCGCAGACCGCGCAGCACGGTGTTGACGTTGATGTCCAGGGTCGTGGAGAGGTCACGGGCCGAGGGCAGGCGTTCGCCCGCGCGGCACTCGCCCTCGGCGATGGCCCGTCGAATCGCCGCCGCGACCTGCTCGTGCAGGGGGCGGGCGTCGGTGGTGTCCAGACGCAGCAACATGGTGCTAATGAAGCTATCACCATCCAATCCATCCCGGCACCCCTGCCGGCCCCGGGCAGCAGAACGGGCCCGCCGCTGTCCGCGACGGGCCCGTGTTCCGGCTGAGTGTCAGCCGAGCTTGGCGAAGCCGTAGTTGAGGAGCTTCTTCGCGTCCGCCTCGCGATTGGGGATGGAGGTGGAGGCGAGCACGGTGCCGATGATCGTCTTGCCGTTGCGGGTGGCGGCGAACACCAGGCAGTAGCCGGCCTCGGGACCGGATCCGGTCTTCACACCGATGGTGCCGCTGTAGCTGCTGAGGAGCCCGTTGGTGTTGGTCCACGCGGCCATCGTGCGGGTGCCGCCCGACTTGGTGATCGTCTTGGCGGTGTACGACTTCGTCTTGACGACCGTGCGGAACGTGGAGTTCTTCATCGCGCTGCTGGCGATCTTCGTCAGGTCGCGCGGCGTCGAGTAGTTGTTGCCGTTGCCGATGCCGTCGAAGGAGTCGAAGTGCGTGGACTTCAGACCCAGGCTCTTCGCGGCGGAGTTCATCTTGCCGATGAAGTTCGACACGCGGGCGGCACGGGTGGTGCCGGAGCCGTAGGTGTCGGCGAGCGCGTAGGCGGCGTCGCAGCCGGACGGCAGCATCAGGCCGTACAGCAGCTGGCGGACGGTGACCTTGTCGCCGACGATCAGGTGGGCCTGGGAGGCGTTGTTCTTGACGACGTAGTCGCTGTACGCCTTCTGGATCGTCACCTGCTTGTCGAGGTTGAGGTTCGACTGTGCGAGCACGACCTTGGCGGTCATGATCTTGGTGGTGGATCCGGTGGACCGCGGGGTGTCCGCCGCCTTGGTGTAGAGCGTCGAGCCGGTCGTGTTGTTCATCACGTAGCCGCCCTTGGCAATGATGGAGGGCGTCGTGACGGCCTGCGCGGGCGTCGCGGTGAGGGCGCCGGTGGCGAGCAGCGCGCCGGAGGTGACGGCGACAGCGGTGGCTCTGCGAAGACGGATGCCCTTAATGCCGGTAATCAAAGTGATGTACCCCGATTGTGTTGAATGCCCCTGAAGTGCGGCCGAGTTGAGGTGGCAAGCGAGTGGGGCCGCACATGTGTGACACGTAAGTAGCACAGAAGGTTGCGCGGTTGCTGCGGGGAATTTTCGCCACGTCCGCATCCTGGACGCCCGAGTCGTATGCGTACGCGTTGTATCTATCCTGTCGGCATGAACACGGCCGTCCAGCAGCCCGCTCCACCGATGAAGCCCCCACCCGCCGCCGACCGCGTCTACACCCACGTCAAGCAGGGCGTCCTCGACCGCCGTTACGAGGGCGGCACCCTCCTCACCGAGGGCGAGCTGGCCGAGGCCGTCGGAGTCTCCCGCACACCTGTGCGGGAAGCGCTGCTGCGGCTGGAGGCCGAGGGCCTGATCCGGCTCTATCCGAAGAAGGGCGCCCTGGTCCTGCCCGTCTCCGCACAGGAGATCGCCGACGTGGTGGAGACCCGGCTGCTGGTGGAGGCGCACGCCGCCCGCAAGGCCGTACCCGCCCCGCCCGCCCTGGTCGAACGGCTGACCGAGCTGCTGGAGCGGCAGAAGACGCAGGCCGCCGCCGGCGACCTGGCGGCGGCCGCGGTGACCGACCGCTGCTTCCACGCCGAGATCGTCCGCAGCGGGGGCAACGAGATCCTCTCCCGGCTCTACGACCAGCTGCGCGACCGTCAGCTGCGGATGGGAGTCGCCGTCATGCACTCGCACCCCGACCGGATCGCCAAGACGCTCGCCGAGCACGGGGAGATCCTGGACGCGCTGCGCGCCGGGGACGCGGAGGCGGCCGTCGGGGTCGTGCACCGGCACGTGAGCTGGTTCTCGCACCTCGCACGGGGTGAGGTCCGATGACCAAGGCCACCCTTCCGGGTGACCCGCCGGGCGGCCGCCGCGCCGTCGCCGTGTGGTCCATAGGCGTCGCCGTCTACTTCGTCGCCGTCATCTTCCGTACGTCACTGGGCGTGGCCGGGCTCGACGCGGCCGCCCGCTTCCATGTGAACGCCTCCGCCCTGTCCACCTTCTCCATCCTCCAGCTGCTGGTCTACGCCGGCATGCAGATACCCGTCGGCCTGCTGGTCGACCGGCTCGGCACCAAGAAGGTGCTGGGCATCGGCACCGTGCTGTTCACGGCCGGGCAACTGGGCTTCGCCTTCTCACCCTCGTACGGCACCGCGCTCGCCTCCCGGGCGCTGCTCGGCTGCGGCGACGCGATGACCTTCATCAGCGTGCTGCGCCTCGGCACCCGCTGGTTCCCCGCCCGGCGCGGACCGCTGGTCGCGCAGCTCGCGGGCCTGGTCGGCATGGCCGGCAACCTGGTCTCCACCCTCGTCCTGGCCCGGCTGCTGCACGGCATCGGCTGGACACCGGCGTTCGCGGGCAGCGCCCTGGCCGGTGTCGTCGTCCTCGTCCTGACCCTCCTGTTCCTCAAGGACCACCCCGAGGGACACGAGCCAGGCCCGGCCCCGCACCAGGGCGCCGCCTACGTCCGCCGGCAGATCGCCGCGTCCTGGCGCGAGCCCGGCACCCGCCTCGGGCTCTGGGTGCACTTCACCACCCAGTTCCCGGCGATGGTGTTCCTGCTGCTGTGGGGCATGCCCTTCCTCGTCCAGGCGCAGGGGCTCAGCCGGGCCACGGCCGGCGAGCTGCTCACCCTGGTCGTGCTGTCCAACATGGTGGTCGGGCTCGTCTACGGCCAGATCGTCGCCCGGCACCACGCGGCGCGGCTGCCGCTGGCGCTCGGCACCGTCGGGGCGACCGCGCTGCTGTGGGCGGCGACGCTCGCGTATCCCGGTGAGCACGCGCCGATGTGGCTGCTCGTGGTGTTGTGCGTGGTGCTCGGGGCGTGCGGCCCCGCCTCGATGCTCGGGTTCGACTTCGCCCGCCCGGCCAACCCGCCCGAGCGACAGGGCACCGCGTCCGGGATCACCAACATGGGTGGCTTCATCGCCTCGATGACGACGCTGTTCGCGATCGGCGTGCTGCTGGACGCGACCGGGGACGACTACGGCGTGGCCTTCTCCGCCGTCTTCGTCCTCCAGGCCCTCGGCATCAGCCAGATCCTGCGGCTGCGCGGACGGGCGGCCCGCCGGGAGCGGGAGCGGCTGGTGGCGAGCCGGGTGGAGACGGTGCACGTGCCCGCCGCGTGAGTCAACGCCCGTCCGGCACCAGGGTGAGGTACGCGATCCCGAGCACGCCCCGGTAGCTCATCCACTGCGCCCGGTGCCGGTCGAGGCGCTCGCGGGTCCCGGCCGCCAGCGGGTGCTCGGGATGCCCGGCCAGCCAGACCTCCAGGTCCGCCTGGTACGCCGACTCGAACTCCTCCCACTCCGCCGGGCTCGCCGTCTCGGTCCACTCCGGCCGGAAACCGGCCTCGACGGCGAGGTCGAGGAGGGACCCGAGGTCGTAGTGGTCGGCGACCGTGGCACCCGGCCACATGCCGGACAGCTCCCGCTCGCCGGGCGGCCGCTCCCAGAAGCCCTCGCCGAGCAGTACCCGCCCGCCGTCGGCGACCAGCCGCCGCAGCTCGCGCAGGGCCTCGACGGTGGGCGGCTCGGCCGTGCTCAGCGCCTGGCTCGCGCCCAGACACAGCACCAGATCGGCGGGGCCGCGCCGGGTGTTCACCGCCGACTCCTCGACGAACTCGACGCGTGCCGTGAGCCCGCGCGCCTCGGCGTTGCGCCGGGCCCGGGCGAGATCCTCGCCGTTGACGTCGACGCCGGTGCCACGGGCCTCGGGGACGGCCTCCAGCACCCGGAGCAGCACCTCGCCCCAGCCGCAGCCGATGTCGAGCACGGTGCCGGGGCGGTTCTCGGCGAGTCGCCGGACCATGGCGGTCGCGCGGGACTCGGAGAGGGGGCCGTGGAACATGAGACGTGTCAGCCGCGGTGGGTTCGCCATGCCGGGCACGCTAGGGCGCCCGCTCACCCTCGTACCACCTGTTTTGACGGCCGGCCGGGAGGCCGGGCGGCCCGCGCGACGCTAGGGGGTCACCGTGAAGTTGCGCAGGATCGCGGCCGCCACGTCCGGGTCGCCCTCCGTCTTGATGTGGTCGGCCACCGCTTCCGGGGTCACCCGGCCGCAGGCCAGCCGGACGTAGGTCTCCCAGTCGAGGGTGAGGGCGGCCACCGGGCCGAGGGCCGGGGCGGTCTCCAGGGTGCCGCGGCCCTGGATGTCGACGCGGATGGTGCGCAGGAACTCGACCGGTCCGTGCACGTCGAGGACGACGGCCGAACTGCGCGGCGCTTCGGCGTCCTTCGCCACCACCTTGGGCAGCGCCGCCAGCAGCATGTCCCGGACGACGTGCGCGCCCGGCGAGTCGAGGTTGCCGGGCCGGCCGAGGGCCGCGCGCAGGTCCTGCTCGTGCACCCAGGCGTCGAACGCGCGGGCCCGGTAGGCCTGTTCCAGGGTGACCTCGGTGCCCAGCGGTCCGCGCACCTTGGTGCCGGGCTCGCGGGTCTCGTTGCGCAGCTGGCGGTTGCGGCGGATGACCGTGTACTCCAGCTCGGCGGTCATCTCCGGCGCCGTGTGGTGACGGCGGACGTCCACCTGGATCTCGTTGTAGCGCTGCTGCTCGGTGGTGACGTGGAAGAGGTCGCGCGGCAGGGTGTGGATGGGACGCGGGTCGCCGAGCATCTCGCAGTCCAGGCCGATGAGGTGCGACACGATGTCCCGCACCGACCAGCCGGGGCACGGGGTCCGCCGGTTCCACTCGCCCTCGGCCAGCGACTGCACGATCTCGGATATCGCGTCGATGGAGTGCGTCCAGGCATCGGCGTAGGGCTGGAGGGTGGGATGCAGACTCACGGAACGGGACCCCTCGGCGGTTGGTACACGGGCAGGTTGTGGCGGCGGTGCCAGCGGGCGGCGGCTGCACTTCGGCGGGCGTCTTGAGAGGCTAAGTTACGCTGCTGGCAGGCACCCCGGCAGTGCTTTCGTGTGACGATCGTAGGCCCGTGTGGACGACTCGAATGCCAGGACGGTGGTAGTGTGCGCGCCTCTCTGATCCAGATCGCCGTCGACGAGGGCGAATCCGTCGCCTCGCGCAGGCAGCGAGCGGCCGCGCTGGTGCGGGAGCAGGCCGGGGCCGACCTCGTGGTTCTGCCCGAACTGTGGACGACCGGCGCCTTCGCCTACGAGGAGTTCGGCCGGGAGGCCGAGCCGCTCGAAGGACCGACGTACGAGACGATGGCCAAGGCCGCGAGCGACGCGGGCGTGTGGCTGCACGCCGGGTCGATTCCGGAGCGGGACCCCGACGGGCCGCTCTACAACACCTCTCTCGTCTTCTCCCCCTCCGGTGAGCTGACCGCCGCCTACCGCAAGATCCACCGCTTCGGCTTCGACAAGGGCGAAGCCGTGCTGATGGGCGCCGGACGTGACCTGGTGACGGTCCGGCTGGCCGGGACCACGCTCGGCCTCGGCACCTGCTACGACCTCCGTTTCCCCGAGCTCTTCCGCGGACTCGTCGACGCCGGCGCCGAGGTGATGGTGGTCCCGGCGGGCTGGCCCGAGCGGCGACGCGCGCACTGGACGCTGCTGGCTCAGGCGCGGGCGGTGGAGAACCAGGCGTTCGTGCTCGCCTGTGGAACGGCCGGGACCCATGCCGGAGTTCCGCAGGCGGGTCACTCGATCGTGGTCGATCCGTGGGGCGAGGTGCTCGCCGAGGCGGGCCCGGACGAGGAGATCCTCACCGTCGACCTCGACCCGGCGAAGGTGGCGGCCACCCGCGAGCAGTTCCCCGCCCTGAAGGACCGCGTCCTCGGCCTGAACCCGCCCCGGCACTGACACCCGCGGCGGCTGTCCATCTGGACCAGGGTGAGGGCGTACCTGCCGTCCTTCGACGGCGGGCCG
>NZ_JBSGDB010000123.1:0-20638 GCF_053602155.1 Streptomyces sp. NPDC004561 | reverse complement strand
GGTGGTCGTCGGGTTCCTGCCGGTAGGCCCACAGGTCGCTGCCGCAGATGCAGGCGCGCAGCACCCGCACCACGGCGTCGGTGGGCAGCTGCACCACGGGCTCGGGGACGTCCTCCACGCGCATGTCGTAGGGGGCGTGGATGGTGGTGGCGCGCATGGCGAGGGTCCTTCTCGTGCGGGTTCGTACGGTGCGCTCGGGGGGTGGTCGAGCGCACTTCACGGTACGCCGTCGCTGTCACGGCCCGCACGGCCAGGGGGCGGCCCGGCGCGGGCCGGTCCACCGGGGCCCGGGCCGGTGGGGATGCGTGCCGAGGAGGCCGGGACAGGCGCGGCGGCGGAACGGCCGGCCCGGCGCACCGCCGGTTCGGCGAGCGCGTCAGACGCCGGCCGCGCCGAGGAGGCTGCCCGCCGCATAGGTGACCCCCATGGCCAGCGCCCCGCCCACCACGTTGCGCAGCACCGCCCGCTTCGCGTCGGCGGCGCCGAGCCGGGCGCTGCTCCAGCCGGTGAGCACGAGCGCGGCCAGGACGCAGGCGACGGTGACCAGGAGCCGCAGACCGGCCGGGGGCAGGACGATGGCCAGCAGCGGCAGCAGCGCGCCCGCGGTGAAGGCCAGGAAGCTCGCCCAGGCCGCGTGCCAGGGGTTGGTCAGCTCGTCCGGGTCGATGCCCAGCTCCACGCGCGCGTGGGCCCGCAGCGCGTCCCGCTCGGTGAGCTGCTCGGCGGCCTCCCGGGCGACCTCCCGGGACAGGCCGCGGTCCTGCAGCATCTGGGTCAGCTCCCGCAGCTCGGCCTCCGGCTGCTCGCGCAGCTCCCGTTTCTCCGTGGCCAGCGCGGCCAGCTCGGAGTCGCGCTGGGTGGAGACGGAGACGTACTCGCCGGCCGCCATGGACATCGACCCGGCGAGCAGTCCGGCCAGCCCGGCGGTGAGCAGGGCGGCCCGGCTCTGGGTCGCCCCGGCCACGCCGACGACCAGGCCCGCGGTGGAGACGATGCCGTCGTTCGCGCCCAGCACGGCGGCCCGCAGCCAGTTCAGCCGCGAGCCGAGCGCGCCCCCGTGGGTCTCGTCATGGGTGGGTTCCATCACAGCAGAGGATCGCATCCCGGGGGCGCCCGTGCCGCACCGACGCTCTCCGGAGGGCACCGGCCGGACCGGAGGTCACCACACCCGCAGCGACGCCCCCCGCGCGAACACCGGGCTGGTCGCGTCCGGCGGGGGTTCCGCCAGCGGTTCGGCGATCTCCGCGACCGTGGGGCCGGCCTTCGCCGCGACGGCGTCCAGGAGGCCGAGGTCGAAGCCGTAGACGCGGGCCGCGTTGCCGCCGACCATGGCCGCGACCTCCTCGCGCGGCACGCCCGCGTAGGCGAAGCGCAGGGCTTCCCGGGTGTACGGGAACGTGCCCTCGTCGTGCGGGAAGTCGCTGCCCCACATGATCTTGTCGACGCCGATGCGGTCGCGCAGCGGCACCTCGTGGGGGCGCATGAAGCTGGCGCCGACGAAGCAGTTGCCGCGCCACACCTCGGACGGCGGTGCGCCCGTCCCGGCGGCGAGCCCGGCGCCGAACCTGGCCTCCGCCGTGTCCGCCCGCGAGGCCGCCGCGACCAGGCGGCCGTGGTAGTAGTCCAGCATTCCGAGCACCCCGGGGACCCAGCCGGAGCCCTGCTCGGTCAGGACCAGCCGCAGCTCCGGGTGACGGCGGAAGGCGCCGCCGAAGACCAGGTGCCACAGGGCGCGGTGGGAGAACCAGGTCGTCTCCACCATGAAGACCGCACGGGCGGCCGGTTCCTCGCCGAGCGGCGGGGAGGCCGAGCCGGCGTGGTGGTTGACCGGGAGGCCGAGTTCCGCGCAGGCGGCCCAGATCGGGTCGTACGTCCGCGAGTACAGCTCGGGCAGGCCCGATCCCGGCGGGGTGCCGGGCAGCATCAGGCCGCCCCTGAGGCCCGTGGAGGCGGCCCACCGGATCTCCTTGACGGCCTCCTCCACGTCGCCCAGCAGGATCTGGAAGACGCCCGCCCGGCGGCCCGGCGCGGCCGCGCAGAAGTCCGCGAGCCAGCGGTTGTGGGCGCGCAGCCCGGCCCAGCGCCGGGCGAAGTCCTCCGCGCCGGGCGGCGGGGCCATGAGCGAGCTGGACGGGAAGAACGGCGGGATGGTGTTCGGGAAGATCACCTCCGCGACGATCCCGTCCGCCTCCAGCTCCGCGAGGCGCCGCTCGGAGTTCCAGTTCCGGTCGGCGGAGTCGGCGAGCAGGTCCTCGTGGGGGTTGACGTAGGTGGCCGCCCAGACGTCGAAGTCGTCGTGGTGGCGCTTTTCCAGGTACGGCTTGTAGTCCAGCAGGTCGGCGCCGGCGTGGCAGTCGGCGGAGATCACCGTGTAGCGGTCGTCGTTCACCGGGTCACCCCCAGGTCCGGGAAGTCGTGGCCGGTCAGCCAGTGCCGGCCGGTCTCGCGCGAGCGCGCCCAGGACGCCTCCACGGCCGCCTGGTCGGCGCTCTGGCCGAGGTCGGCGGGGGTGGGGCCGATCCGGCGGGCCAGCGGGGCCAGCCGGTCCACGTCGAAGCCGAAGACCTCGGCCGCGGCGAGCCCGAGCATCCGGCGGGTCTCGGCGACGGGGATGTCGTGGAAGGTACGGCGCAGCCACCCGCGCGTGTCGGGCCAGGTGCCCTCGGGGTGCGGGAAGTCGCTGCCCCACAGGATGTTGTCGACGCCGATCTCGTAGCGCTGGGCCAGCTCGCGCCGCTTGGTGTTGGTGGCGCAGACGAACACCTGCCGGTCCAGGTACTCGTGCGGCGGGCGCTTCAGCTCCTCGAACGGCGAGAGTTTCTTGCCGCCGTGCGCGCCGAGGTAGAGGCGGTCCATGAACCACAGCAGGTTCGGCAGCCACCAGCAGCCCGACTCGGCGACGCCGAACCGCAGCCCCGGGTGCCGTTCGAGGACGCCGGACCAGAGCAGGAACCACAGCGGCCGGGCCGGCCACCAGGTGACCTCGGAGACGTAGATGCCGAGGTGGTCGCCGTACTCGTGGCGCGGGGCGGCGCCGGAGTGGGTGAGCACCGGCATGCCGCACTCGGCCGCGGCCGACCACACCGGGTCGTACCGGCGGTCGTGGTACGGCTCCCTGCCTCCCCACATCGCGGGGATCATCAGGGCGCCGAGGCCGGACTCCCGGGCCCGGTGGATCTCGGCCACGGCCTCCCGCGCCGGGGCGGTGACGGGCAGCAGGGCCACCCCGCAGTGCCGTTCGGGGTGTTCGGAGACGAGGTCCGCGAGCCAGCGGTTGTGCGCCCGGGCGCCGGCCATGCCCAGTTCCGGGTCCTGGTCGCCGCTCAGGCCGAGCCCCACGCCGAAGGGGGCGGCGGTGCGGCTGTCGACGGCGTCGGCGTCCGGGAAGACGACCTCGGCGGCCACGCCGTCGCCGTCCAGCTCCTTCAGCCTCTGCGCGCTGTCCCAGCCGCCCCGCAGGCCCTCCTCGTTGTCGTGGAACCACTGGTCGGCGAAGGCCTCGTTGCGGACGCCCAGCCGGGTCATCTCCTCGCGGCGCCGGTCGCGGCCCGCGAGGAACTCGTCGAAGTCCCGGTGGAAGCGGGACTCCAGGTAGGGCCGGTACCGCTCGGTGGGCAGCCCGGCGTGGCAGTCGGAGGAGATGATCAGGTACGGGTCCTGGTCGGTCACGGGGACCCCCCTTCAGTCCAGGACGAAGCTCTCCAGGTACGACGGGTTCGCGCGGTCCAGCATCGACCGCGCCCGCGCGCGGATCTGCGCGTCGCTGTGCTCGCTCTCGGGCAGCAGCCAGAAGCGGTCCGCGCGGATGCCGGTCACGACGAGGTCGGCGACCTCCTCGACGGGCGTGAAGCGGACCTCCCGGCCGGCCGCGCGCATGGCCGCCTCCCACTGGTCGAGGCTGCGGTACGGGGTGCGGCGCGGGCGCTCCTTGGCGTAGCGGGCGGGCCGGTTGCGGTGCGACTCCCACAGGCCGGTGCGCAGCATGTGCGGGCCCGGGAAGAGCACCGAGGCGCCCACGCGCGCGTGCTCGGCCCTCAGGTGGGCGTAGAGGGACTCGGTCATGGTGACGACGGCGGCCTTGGTGACCGCGTACACGG
Source organism: Streptomyces sp. NPDC004561 (assembly GCF_053602155.1). Classification (NCBI taxonomy): domain Bacteria; kingdom Bacillati; phylum Actinomycetota; class Actinomycetes; order Kitasatosporales; family Streptomycetaceae; genus Streptomyces; species Streptomyces sp. NPDC004561. Next base: position 16,541 of record NZ_JBSGDB010000123.1, on the reverse strand, counting down.
AGGCGGTCGGCAGGGGCGCGATGCCGCCGTCACCGGAGGACGTATTGACCACGTGGCCGGGTTGACCCGACTTGATCATCCTCGGCAGGAACGCCTGGACGCCGTGGAAGACGCCCCACACGTTGACGGCGAACGCCCACTTCCAGTCGTTGGGCTCGTGCTCCCACATGCGGCCCTCGGCGCCGGACCCGACGCCCGCGTTGTTGCACAGCACGTGCACGGCGCCGTAGGTGTCGTACGCGGACTCGGCCAGTGCCACGACCTGTTCGCGTACGCCGACGTCGGCCACGCGCGCGTGCACGTCGGCGCCGTCGGCGCGCAGGTCCGCCGCGGCCTTCTCCAGGGCGGCCGGCTCGACGTCGGCGAGGACCACCTTCAGGCCCTCGGCGGCGAACCGCCGGGCCAGCGCGAGGCCGATCCCGCTCGCCGCACCGGTGACGACGGCGACCTGTCCCGCTTCGAGGTCCATCAGCGGCTCCCCTCGGGCGGCGCGTCGAGGACCTGGAGGGGGTCGTCGTAGCGCTGGTGGACGTACGGCAGCAGGGCCTGCGCGTCGACCCGCTCGACGACCCGGCCGCTCTGGTCGCTGGTCTTCTCGCCGACGATGATCTCCGGCGGGCGCAGCACCGGCAGATCGGCCACGGGGTCGTACGGCGACTCGCGCAGGACGACCTCGCCGGTGACCCGCTCCAGCCGGCGGACCTTCTCGTGGCGCACGCAGTGCACGAGCACGGGGTCGGTGTCGAAGCCGGAACCGTCCACGGCGGGAAGGAACTTGAAGTAGAAGTCCGTCCTGCGGGCGGGCTCCGGCAGGGGCAGGTCCCCGGCGACCGTGCCGCACACCTCCACGAACGTGACGCCGTGACGTGTCAGCGACGCGCGCACGTCGCGTCCGTCGCGCTCGACGGTCACCTCGCCGAGTTTCTTGGGCTCCCCGAAGACCTCGCGGCCGCCGGTGAGGGCGCGCTCGTGGGTCATCGGCATGACCAGCGGGTACCAGCCCTCGACCGTGCCGTGGGCGGCGGCGACCGCGAACGAGCCCGCGCCGAGCGGGTGTCCGGGCAGGGCGACCTCGCTGATGTTCACACGGACGAGCGGGCTGCCGGTGGGTTTCAGGGGTGGCGGCAGCACCGCCGCGACCGCGTCCGGGTCGGTCTCCCAGACGGCCACCACCCCGGTGGACCAGAGGTCGGGAAGCCGCGCGCCCGCGGTGCGCGTGGCGGCGATCTCCCACTCGGTCCGTGCTCCGTACCGTACGCGTGCGCGTGCCATACGCCGTACCGCCCTTCTTCCGATCCTTCGACGTATCTGACGGACCGTCATGTAACACAGTTACAGCAGACCTCGTGTGGGGTAAAGACGTGTGTGCGTACGGGAGTTGGGGGGATCATGCCGAACGGGACGAGGAGTGCGCTGAGCCGGGAGGCGGTGCTGGACGCGGCCGCCGGACTGGTGCGGCAGCACGGTCCGGACGGCCTCACCATGCGCGGACTGGCCGCCGAGCTGGGCACCGCCGTGACGTCGATCTACTGGCACGTCGGCGGCCGGGAGGCGCTGCTCGACGCGCTCGTGGAGCGGACCGTGGCCGGGCTCGGCGAGATCCGCCCGTCCGGGCGCACGCCCGAGGAGCGCGTGGTTCGCGTGGCCCGCGCCCTGCGCCGGCAACTGCGTGACCATCCGCACCTGGTGGCCCTGGTGCACGAGCGGGGCCTGACCGAGCGGATGTTCCTGCCCGCCCAGCAGGCCCTGGTGCGCGAGGCGCACGCGGCCGGGCTGCGCGGTGCGCGGGCCGCCGAGTTCGTCCGGGCGGTGCAGTTCCAGGTCGTCGGCCATGTGCTGGTCGAGCGCAACCGCGAGCGGGCCCCCGCGCAGCACCCCGGCGAGCAGGAGCTGTGGAGCGCAGGGACCGCCGGGGACGACCCCGCGCTGGCCCGCGCGCTGGCCCGTCCGGTGGACACGGAACGGCTGTTCCTGACGACCGTACGGGCCCTGGTGCGGTCCCTGCTGACGCCGGGCGGAGGATGACGGGCGCCCTCGGCCGCCGGGTCGGCGGACGGCTGCGGCCCGGCTCCGCCGGCGGCCGGGGATCCGGTCGCCGCGCCGGGGTGACGCCCTCCGGTCCGGCCCGAACTGTCCTGCGCCCACCCGCTTCCGGGCGCGCACACGTGTGCGGCGACCGAGCGGGCGGCCGGGCCGGGCCCGTGCCGCCGGCACCTGAGGGACGGCGCTGTCAGTCGCGGCCCGTATCCTCAATGACCATGCTCGAAGACCGTGCGACCGCAGTGTCCTCCGCCACCCAGTGGCCGGCCGCGTATCCGAACGGATACGCGGTCGTTGACGTGGAGACCACCGGCCTGGCCCGGAACGACCGGATCATCTCGGCGGCCGTCTACCGGCTGGACGCGCGCGGCGAGGTCGAGGACCACTGGTACACCCTGGTCAACCCGGAGCGCGATCCGGGACCCGTGTGGATACACGGTCTGACGAGCGAGGTGCTGGAAGGGGCGCCGCTGTTCGCGGACGTCGCCGAGGAGTTCGCCGCCCGCCTGGACGGCCGGGTGCTCGTCGCGCACAACGCCGTCTTCGACTGGCAGATGATCGCGCGTGAGTACGCGCGCGTGGAGCGCGAGGCGCCGGTGCGCCAGCGGCTGTGCACCATCGCGCTGTCGAAGGAGCTGGCGCTGCCGCTGCCCAACCACAAGCTGGAGTCGCTGGCGGCGCACTTCGGGGTGGTGCAGCAGCGGGCGCACCACGCCCTGGACGACGCGCGGGTGCTGGCTGAGGCGTTCCGGCCCAGCCTGCGGGCCGCCGCGGCGGGCGGCGTACGGCTGCCCCTGCTGGAGTGCCGCCCGCTGACGGAGTGGTCGGACCGGCCGGTGCCCCGGCAGTCGTCCGGCGGCTACGGCGGCTACCGGCCCGGCAGTTGGCGCCCCTCGCGCAAAAGGCCCGTATGCCCCCACCCTAACCCGGGGCGCTACGAAGACGGCAAAAACCTCAAACAGGGCATGCGGGTGGCGTTCTCCGGCGACACCTCGACCGAGCGGGAGCTGCTGGAGGACCGGGCCACGGAGGCCGGGCTGCACGTGGCGTCCAGCATCTCCCGGCTGACCAGCCTGCTGGTGACCAACGACCCCGACTCCGGCACCTCCAAGACGGTCAAGGCGCGCCAGTACGGCACCCCGGTCGTCGACGAGGCCGCGTTCGGGCAGCTGCTCAGGGATGTCGAGCCCGCCGGCGAATGATCGTGCGAACGGGTGATTGGCACACGACTCACCCGTCGCCCGCTCGCCCGCCCGTCCGCGACCGCTCACCCTGTGGCGCATGGCGACATGCGAAGTTTGCGGCAATGACTACGGAATGACCTTCGAGGTCCACGCACAGGGCTCGGTGCACGTCTTCGACTGCTTCTCCTGTGCGATCCACCGCATGGCCCCGATCTGCGAGCACTGCCGGGTGCAGATCATCGGGCAGGGCGTTGAGGTGGAGGGCCACTGGTACTGCGGCGCGCACTGCGCCCGCGCGGAAGGGAGGACGGGAGTCGTCGACCGGGTGTGACCCGGTACCCGCCCGATTGCACCCCGCGGCCCGGATGTACCGTCGTGGGGTGCACCGCTACCGCTTCCTGTTGTCCCGCCAGTGGGTGATCCTCACGATCGTCGCGATCGCGCTGATCCCGACGATGATAAGGCTGGGCTTCTGGCAGCAGCACCGTTACCAGGAGCGCACCGCCCGGAACAACCTGGTCTCCGCCGCGTTGCACGCCAGGCCCGTCCCGGTCGAGGAACTGTCCTCCCCCGGACACGCCGTGACCCGCACGGAGAGGTACCGCACGGTCACCGCGACCGGCACCTTCGACACCGCGCGCGAGGAAGTGGTCCGGCGCCGGACCAACTCCGACGACGAGGTCGGCTTCCACGTGCTCACCCCGTTCGTCCTCACCGACGGCAGGGTGCTGCTGGTCAACCGCGGCTGGATCCCGGCGAACGGCGCGCAGACCGCCTTCCCGAAGGTCCCCGCCCCGCCGGCCGGCCGGACCACCGTCACCGGGCGGCTGATGGCCGACGAGACGACCGAGGCGAGCGGCATCAAGAACGTGCAGGGCCTCCCCGACCGCCAGATCATGCTGATCAACAGCACGCAGGAGGCGCACCGGCTCGGCGCGCGGGTGCTCGGCGGCTACGTCGAGCAGACGGCGCCCACGCCCAAGAGCGGCTCCCCGGAGCAGATCTCCGACCCGGGCAGCGAGGACGCTCCGCTGAACTACGCGTACATGATCCAGTGGTGGCTGTTCGCCGCGGGCGTCCCCGTCGGCTGGTGGTTCCTGGTCCGCCGCGAGATCCGCGAACGTGAGGAGGCCGCCGCGAAGGCGGCGGCGAAGGAGAGCGAACCGGCCGCCGTATGAGCCCGGTCCGGGCCCGCGCGACCGGCCTCACTCCCTCGGCGCACCACCTGATTGGCCCCCTGGCGCCCAGGGAAGCCGCATCCCGTGGACGCGCGCATCGAGGACTACGCCCTCATCGGTGACGAGCAGACCGCGGCCCTGGTCGGCGGGGACGGCTCGATCGACTGGCTGTGCCTGCCCCGCTTCGACTCCGCCGCGTGCTTCGCCAGGCTGCTGGGCGAGGAGGACCACGGCCACTGGCGGATCGCCCCCCGAGGGCGCGGACCGCTGCGCCCGGCGCGCCTACCGGCCCGACACCCTCGTCCTGGACACCGAGTGGGAGACCGCCGACGGCACGGTCCGCGTCACCGACCTGATGCCGCAGCGCGAACACGCCCCCGACGTCGTCCGCATCGTCGAGGGGCTCGGCGGCCGGGTCACCGTCCGCAGCACGCTGCGCCTCCGCTTCGACTACGGCTCGGTCATGCCGTGGATGCGCCGCTCCGACGCCCACCGGGTGGCGGTCGCGGGCCCGGACTCGGTGTGGCTGCGCACCGAACCGGCCGTGCGCACCTGGGGCGAGGAGTACGGCACCCACTCCGAGTTCACCGTCGGCGAGGGCGAGCGGGTCGCGTTCGTCCTCACCTGGCACCCCTCGCACGAACCGCGCCCGCGGCTCGTCGACCCGTTCGAGGCGCTGGAGAGCAGCGTCGCCGACTGGCGGCGCTGGGCCCGGCGGTGCCGCTACGAGGGCCCCTACCGGGACGCGGTCGTACGGTCCCTGATCACCCTCAAGGCCCTCACCTACGCGCCGACCGGCGGGATCGTCGCCGCGGCCACCACCTCGCTGCCCGAGGAGCGGGGCGGCGTGCGCAACTGGGACTACCGGTACTGCTGGCTGCGCGACTCCACCCTCACCCTCGGCGCGCTGCTCACCGCCGGCTACCACGAGGAGGCCGAGGCCTGGCGGGACTGGCTGCTGCGCGCGGTCGCGGGCGCCCCGGCCGACCTCCAGATCATGTACGGCGTCGCGGGCGAGCGGCGGCTGCCGGAGACCGAGCTGCCCTGGCTGCCCGGCTTCGCCGGCTCCGCCCCCGTACGGACCGGCAACCGCGCCGTGGAGCAGCTCCAGCTCGACGTGTACGGCGAGGTGATGGACTCGCTGTCACTGGCCCGCAGCGCGGGCCTGCCCACCCTGCCGCACATGTGGGCCATCCAGCGCTCGCTGATGGAGTTCCTGAAGTCGGCGTGGCGGCAGCCGGACGAAGGTCTGTGGGAGGTGCGCGGCGGCCGGCGCCACTTCGTGCACTCCAAGGTGATGGTGTGGGTGGCCGCCGACCGGGCCGTGCGCACGCTGGAGCGGCACCCGGACCTCCCCGGCGATCCGGACGGCTGGCGCGGACTGCGCGACGAGGTGCACCGGGAGGTCTGCGAGAAGGGCTACGACCCCGAACGCAACACCTTCACCCAGTACTACGGCTCCCGCGAACTCGACGCCGCGCTGCTGCTCATCCCGCGCGTCGGCTTCCTGCCCCCGGACGACCCCCGGGTCGTCGGCACGGTCGACGCGATCCGCGACGACCTCGGCCACGGCGGCTTCCTGCGCCGGTACGACACCGAGGCCTCCGGCGGCTCGGCCGTCGACGGACTGCCGGGCGGCGAGGGCGCCTTCCTGGCCTGCTCGTTCTGGCTGGCCGACGCGCTGCACCTGACCGGCCGGACGAAGGAGGCACGGGAGCTGTTCGACCGGCTGGTGGGCGTGGCCAACGACGTGGGCCTGCTCGCCGAGGAGTACGACCCTCACGCCGGCCGCCAGCTCGGCAACTTCCCCCAGGCCTTCAGCCATCTCGGCCTGGTGAACACCGCCCTCACGCTGTTCGGGGACGACGAGGCAGGATAGGAACCATGGATCTTGGACTGAAGGACCGGGTGTACATCGTCACCGGAGCCACGCGCGGACTGGGCAACGCCGCCGCGCGGGAGCTCGTCGCCGACGGGGCGAAGGTGGTGATCACCGGCCGGGACGAGAAGCGGGTGGCCGACGCCGCCGCCGAACTGGGCCCGAACGCGCTGGGGATGGCCGTGGACAACGCCGACGCGGAGGCTCCCGAGCGGCTGATCGCGGCCGCCCGCGAGCACTTCGGCGGCTTCCACGGGGTGCTGGTGAGCGTGGGCGGCCCGCCGCCCGGGTTCGTCGCCGACAACACCGACGAGCAGTGGCGCAACGCGTTCGAGTCGGTGTTCCTCGGCGCGGTGCGGCTCGCTCGCGCGGCGGCGGCCGAGCTGGAGGAGGGCGGCGTGATCGGGTTCGTGCTGTCCGGCTCGGTGCACGAGCCGATCCCGGCGCTGACCATCTCCAACGGACTGCGGCCGGGGCTCGCCGGGTTCGCCAAGTCCCTCGCGGACGAGCTGGGGCCGCGGGGGATCCGCGTGGTGGGGCTGCTGCCCGCGCGGATCGACACGGACCGGGTGCGCGAGCTGGACGGGCTGTCGGCGGATCCCGAGGCCACCCGGGCCGCCAACGAGTCCCGGATCCCGCTGCGGCGGTACGGGGCGCCGGAGGAGTTCGGGAGGGTCTCGGCGTTCCTGCTGTCTCCGGCGGCCTCCTATCTGACGGGGATCATGCTGCCGGTGGACGGCGGGATGCGGCACGGCTTCTGAGGCGGCCGTCAAGTCACCCGTTCCGCACGGTGTTTGACCGCCCTCAGCCGTACCTCCGCCGGGAGTGAGGCGAGTCCGGCCGACTCACGCGCGTGGGCCAGCGCCCGGGCGGTGAAGTCGTGCAGGGCCGCCCCCGGGTCCACCTCCGGCTCCAGCTCCAGCCCGGCCCTCGCCGTGGGGCCGGTACGACGGCCGCGCAGCAGGATCCGGGCGTGGGCCACGCCCGGTTGCGCGGCCGCGTCCTCCGTGAGGGCGCTCTCCAGGGCCTTGCCCCGCAGGAGGGCGCCCTCGCCGTCGCCGGTGTCGATGTGGACCTCGGACAGGCGGTGCCGACGCAGGACCGCCGTCAGCCACCACAGGGCCAGCAGGACGATCACGGCCAGGGCGGCGATGACGGCCGGCCACCACCAGCCGGTGTTCCGCCAGTGGGTGCGCTCGGCCCGGGTGAGCAGCACGTCGTGCGGGCCTGACTGGATCCACCAGGAGGGCGGCCGCACACCGAGGCCGACGGCCAGCACCGCCCCGCCGAGCACGAGCAGGACCAGACCGACCAGGCCCAGCAGGACGCGGTTGACGCGGCCTTTGCGCATGCGCCCTCACCCCTTCCGTCCGGGCCGTGCCACGCGCAGGGAGAGCTTGGGCGGGCGGGTCAGGCCGAGGCCCCGGATCGCCTCGTTCAGCGTGGCGAGCAGGTCGGCGCGCACCTCGTCCAGGTCGCGGAAGTGCGAGACGGCACGGACGCGGGCCTTCTTCCGGCGCACCCGCACCCGTACCGCCCGTACGCCGGACAGTTCCATGGCCCGGTCGCGGAGCACCTGTGCCGCCGCGTCCCGGCGGAGCGCGGCGCGGACCTCGGGGTGCGGGCGCCGCATGGACAGCAGGGCGCGCAGGCCGGGGGTGACCGCGAGGGCGATCAGCCACAGGCCGAGGGCGGCGGCGACGGCCGCGCCGGCCAGCACGTAGGTGTCGTCCAGCGGCCGTTCGGCCAGTTGCCGGGCGAGTGACCGGCGCCAGCGCATCGCGGGGTGGTGGGCACGTACGGCGGCGATGTCGTAGAGCAGCAGGCCCGCGCCGCCCAGGATCAGGGCGGCGACGATGCCCGCGGGGACGCGGCGCGGCGACCAGAAGCGGCCGCTGCCGCCCAGGTCGGGCGGGGCGGCGGCGGGTGGCTTGTCGAGAGTGGTGGTGCTCCGTTCCTCGCTCATGACGCCCTCCCCGGTCCGGCCGGCGGGTGCAGCCGCTCGATGCGGACGGTGACCTCGGACACCGTCATGTCCACCAACGTGCCTACCCGCTCGGTGACTTGACGACGCACGGCGGCGCAGCGGGCGGCGATGTCGCAGGGGTAGCCGAGTTCGAGGTTCACCCGGACGCGGGCCGCGTCATGGCGGATCACCACCGTGGCGTGCGGCGCGGCGGCGTCCGCGGGCCCCGGGGCGAGTGCTTCTCGGGCCGCCTGCGAGGCGATCTTCGCCACCACCCGGTCGGCGATCCGGGTGGCGCCGCGTTCGCCCGGCGGCACGGGGGCCGGCGGGCGGCGCAGCGTGCCGGTCTCGGCGGTCACCCCGGTCACCGCTGCCGGTCGCGCCGGCCGTCGCGGGTGCGGAAGAGATCCCCGAGATCGAGGTCGCCCTCCGCGAACCGGCCGACGACGAACCCTACGGCCCCAAGCGCCGCCACCAGCAGGAAGGCACCGAAACCGCCGAAGTATCCGGCGAAGCCCAGCGCCATTCCGGCGATCATGCCGACCATGGCCATGCTCATGCAGCGCTCCTCAGCTCGTCACGGGTTCGGGGTCCGGGGGCTCACTGGATCCGAGGCTCCGGTTCCTCTTCCTCTTCCTCGGGCAGCTTGACGTCGCTGACCGCGATGTTGACCTCGACGACCTCGAGTCCGGTCATGCGTTCCACCGAGGCGATCACGTTCTCCCGCACGGCGCGGGCGACATCGCCGATCGAGACGCCGTAGTCCACCACGATCTCCAGGTCGAGCGCGGTCTGCACCTCGCCGACCTCGGCCTTCACCCCCCGGGTCACCGACTTGGCGCCGCCGGGCACCCGGTCGCGCACCGCGCCGAAGGTGCGGGCGAAGCCGCTGCCCATGGCGTGCACGCCGACCACGTCCCGGGCGGCGAGTCCTGCGATCTTCTCCACCACGCCGTCGGCGATCGTCGTCCGTCCCCTGGTCGCCGGATCGCCGCCGCCGCGCCGGACGGCCTTCCGTGTCGTCGTCTGCGGCTCGGGTTCGCCTTCGGGAGTCGTCGTCATGTCGGTCATCGCCGTACGTCCCTTTCGGTCGTCGTCCTTCGACCACGGTAAGCAAGGTTGCTCGGCTGCGCGCCGGGGATGCGGCAGGCTGGAGGAATGACGGACGCGTGGACACAGGTCGTACGGCAACAGGTGGGGCTCGGCAGGCTGCTGCCGCTCGGCGGGCCGCGCGACGGCGCGTGGATCGCCGAGGGGGCGGCCAGGGCGGTACTGGGGCGCGCGGCGGCGGCCGGGGTCCCCGGCGTGCGGCTGGGCACGCTGCGGATCGCGCTCGCCGATCCGGGGGACGTGCGCGAGCCGGTGGTCCCGGCTCCGCCGAGCGCGTTGCCGCCGGGGGCCCTTCGGGTGACGGCGGACTTCGCGGCGACGCCGGCCGAGCCGCTGCCGGAGGCGGCTGCCCGGCTGCGGCTGGCCCTGGCGACGGCCGCGGCGCAGCTGCTCGGCCTCGACGTGGCGGAGGTGGACCTCCGGGTCACGGAGCTGCTGGAGGATGGCGGTCAGCCACCGGCGGCGGTACGCCCGCCACGGCCGCCGGCGGCCCGTGAGACCACGGATCCGGACGAGGCCCTGGCTGCCGCCGCCGCCCTGGCCGTCCCCGGGGTCACGCGCCTGACGGGATCGCTGGGCGGGCTGGGCCGGGCGGTGCACTTCACGGAGCGCCTGGACGACACCGCGCTCCCCCACCGGCACGTCCGCGTGGAACTCGCGGCCGGCCCCGACCACCGCACCGTGGACGTGGCCCGGCACGTCCGCACGGCCGTACGAGACGCCCTGCCGGACCGCCCGACGGTGGCGGTACTGGTGACAGCGGTCGACTGACCCGGCCTACCTGCCATGGTCGTACCCGCGACGCGGTCGACGACACACACTGCCGCCCGGTCAGCGGCCTACCGCCCGTAGCCGTACCAATTGTCCGCGCCACCCACCCGGTCAGTGGCTCACGCGTCAGCGGCTCACTCGCCGATGCCCGCCAGGTCGCGCAGGCGGCGGGCCTGGGCGGCTCGTTCGGCTGCGCGCTGCTCGTCGTAGGTGCGGTCGACGGCGCCGCGCAGCAACGCCTTGGTCTCCACCACGGCGTCCCGAGGCGCGGCCAGCAGCGCCGCGGCCAGGTCCCGTGCCGCGTCGTCCAGTTGGCCCGCGGGCACGGCGATGCTGGCGAGGCCGCTCGCCACCGCCTCGTCGGCCTGGACGAACCGCCCGGTCGCGCAGATCTCCAGCGCACGGGCGTACCCGACCAGACCCACCAGCGGATGCGTGCCGGTCAGGTCCGGGACGATGCCGAGGCTGGTCTCGCGCATGGCGAACTGCACGTCGTCCGCCACGACCCGAAGGTCGCAGGCGAGCGCGAGCTGGAAGCCGGCACCGATGGCGTGCCCCTGGACGGCGGCGATGGACACGATGTCGCTGCGCCGCCACCAGGTGAACGCCTCCTGGAATTCAGCGATGGTCGCGTCGAGCCCGGCGTCGTCACGGCGCGCGAGTTCGGTGAAGGTCGGCTCGCCCGGGATCCCCTCCGGAGTGAACATCTGCCGGTCCAGCCCGGCGGAGAAGGACTTGCCCTCGCCGCGCAGCACCACGACGCGGACGGACCCCGGCAGCAGCCGGCCGGCCTCGGTGAGCGCACGCCACAGGGCGGGGCTCTGCGCGTTGCGCTTGGCCGGATTGGTCAGCGTCACCGTGGCGAGCGTGTCGTCGACGGTGAGCCGTACGCCGTCCTTGTCGAGTACAGGAGCGAGGTCCTGGTCGGGCGAAGCCATGGGGCGCCTCCGATGGGTGCGGTCATCACGCATTGCCGTACGGCATGCTAAGTGACTGCACAGTAACCACCCGGTCGGTCAGGCCGCCGACCGGGTGGCCACCATCGAAGCCGATGGGCCGCCCGGAGTCAGGACGTAGCGGCCTTCTTGCCCCGGGTCGCTCCGCCACGCCCACGCAGCGTGACGCCCGACTCGCTGAGCATCCGGTGTACGAAGCCATACGAGCGGCCGGTCTCCTCGGCCAGCGCCCGGATGCTCGCACCGGAGTCGTACTTCTTCTTCAGGTCTGCCGCGAGCTTGTCGCGCGCGGCGCCGGTCACCCGGCTGCCCTTCTTCAGAGTCTCGGCCACCCGTGCCTCCTCATGGGAAGTGCGCTCTGGTCTCCTCATGATCACCCCTCCGGGGCGTGATGGCCACCCATTCGGCAAGGTCCGTGAGACATCGTTGTGACGACAGGAGCTGATCCCCACAAGTGGAATGGGACATTCCAGGACGTCGTGTCCAAGGGGCCGAACGGGTGGATTCGCGAAGTGCCAGGTCAGAGACGCGAAGCGGCCGATCCCTTGTCCGCCAAGGGATCGGCCGCGAAATCGGTGTACGACACACCTCGATACGAGGAGATCTCACACAGATGATGGATCACGGATCGGCCGAATGATCCATACGCAGTGGATCAGTCCTTCGATCACGCCAGGGCGACGAGGTCCGCGTAGTCGGAGCCCCACAGGTCCTCGACGCCGTCGGGCAGCAGGATGATCCGCTCGGGCTGCAGCGCGTCGACGGCGCCCTCGTCGTGGGTGACGAGGACGACCGCGCCCTTGTAGGTGCGCAGGGCGCCGAGGATCTCCTCGCGGCTCGCGGGGTCGAGGTTGTTGGTCGGCTCGTCGAGGAGCAGCACGTTCGCCGAGGAGACCACCAGCGTGGCCAGGGCGAGCCGGGTCTTCTCGCCGCCCGAGAGGACCCCGGCCGGCTTGTCGACGTCGTCGCCGGAGAACAGGAACGAGCCGAGCACCTTGCGGACCTCGACCAGGTCCATGTCGGGGGCGGCCGAGCGCATGTTCTCCAGGACGGTGCGGCCGGGGTCCAGGGTCTCGTGCTCCTGGGCGTAGTAGCCGAGCTTGAGGCCGTGACCGGGGACGACCTCGCCGGTGTCCGGCTGCTCCACGCCGCCGAGCAGACGCAGCAGGGTGGTCTTGCCGGCGCCGTTCAGACCGAGGATGACGACCCTGGAGCCCTTGTCGATGGCCAGGTCGACGTCGGTGAAGATCTCCAGGGAGCCGTACGACTTCGACAGGCCCTCGGCCATCAGCGGGGTCTTGCCGCAGGCCGCGGGCTCCGGGAAGCGGAGCTTGGCGACCTTGTCGGACTGGCGGACCGCCTCCAGGCCGGAGAGCAGCTTGTCGGCGCGACGGGCCATGTTCTGCGCGGCGACCGTCTTGGTGGCCTTGGCGCGCATCTTGTCGGCCTGCGCGTTGAGGGCGGCGGCCTTCTTCTCGGCGTTGGCCCGCTCCCGCTTGCGGCGCTTCTCGTCGGCCTCGCGCTGCTGCTGGTAGAGCTTCCAGCCCATGTTGTAGACGTCGATCTGGGAGCGGTTGGCGTCCAGGTAGAACACCTTGTTGACGACCGTCTCGACCAGGTCGACGTCGTGGGAGATCACGATGAAGCCGCCGCGGTAGGTCTTCAGGTAGTCGCGCAGCCAGATGATCGAGTCCGCGTCGAGGTGGTTGGTCGGCTCGTCCAGGAGCAGCGTGTCGGCGTCGGAGAACAGGATCCGGGCCAGCTCGATACGGCGGCGCTGACCACCGGAGAGGGTGTGCAGCGGCTGGCCGAGCACGCGGTCGGGCAGGTTCAGCGCGGCGGCGATGGTGGCGGCCTCGGCCTCGGCGGAGTACCCGCCCTTGGTGAGGAACTCCGTCTCCTGGCGCTCGTACTGCCTGAGGGCCTTCTCGCGGGTGGCGCCCTTGCCGCTGGCGATGCGCTCCTCGTTCTCGCGCATCTTGCGGATCAGCACGTCGAGGCCGCGCGCGGAGAGGATGCGGTCGCTGGCGAGGACGTCCAGGTCGCCGGTGCGGGGGTCCTGCGGGAGGTAGCCGACCTCGCCGGAGCGGGTGATGGTGCCGCCGGCGGGGATGCCCTCGCCGGCCAGGCACTTGGTGAGAGTGGTCTTGCCTGCGCCGTTGCGGCCGACGAGGCCGATGCGGTCGCCCTTGGCGACACGGAAGGTGGCGTTCTCGATGAGGACGCGCGCACCGGCGCGCAGCTCGATACCGGAGGCGGAGATCACGGACAGACTCCAGGACGTACAGGGATTGGCGGGTGGGCGGCTGAGGACGTTCCCGCCGTCTAATGCGCGAGGAGAATGGCCATGGGAGAAGTCTAACGGGGCCGTGCAAGCGGTTTTTCTACGTCCGCACGTTCGGGCCGTTCGGGCGGGGGCGTTGTCAGTGGCGGCTGCGAGACTCGGTGGGAGGCCACGGAACCGGTACACGAAGGAGTGATCGGCATGGCAGGCACGGGCGGTGGACGGCCGAGCGTCTGTCCCACGCTGCTGTACGCGGACGCGAAGGCGGCGATCAGGCAGCTCACGGAGGCCCTCGGCTTCACCGAGCTGTCGGTGTACGAGACGGAGAACGGCACGGTGATGCACGCCGAGCTGGTCCAGGGCAACGGCGCGGTGATGCTCGGCTCCAAGGGCCGCGGCGGTCTCTTCGACGCGGCGATGAAGGACGCGGGACCCGCCGGGGTGTACGTCGTGGTGGACGACGTGGACGCCCACCACCAGCGGGCCGTGGAGCACGGGGTGGAGATCCTCATGCCCCCGACGGACCAGGACTACGGCTCGCGGGACTACATGGCCCGGGACGCCGAGGGCAACATCTGGAGCTTCGGGACGTACGCCCCCGAGATCGGCGCCTGAGCCTCCCCCGCGCCGCTCACCCCCCGGTGTGCACCTGGAAGGCGGCCCGGCGCACGGCCTTGGCCAGGGCCGGGTCGGGGTGGGCGGCGGCGAGGGCGACCAGGACCTGCACGGTGCGCGGGTGACCGACGGCGCGGACCTCGTCGAGCAGCTGGGGGACGGTGGGCTGCACCGCGGACTCCAGGTGCCGGACCAGCATCGGCGCCTCACCGTGGTCGGCGACGGCGGCGGCGGTGTCCACCCACAGCCAGGTGGCCTCGTCGCGGGTGAGGACCTCGTGGGCGTCCTCGGGGTCGACGCCGTCGTGCTCGGCGAGCCACAGCAGGGCGTACGGCCGCAGCGCCGGCTCCTCGACGACGGACCGCACGTCGGGCTCGGCGGGGGCGCCGACGACGCGCAGCGCCTCGAAGGCCAGGCCGCGCAGCAGGGCGTCCTCGCCGCGGGCGGCGTCGATCAGCTGGGTGACGGCGCTGCCGACGGTGCGGGCGGCGAGCCAGGCGCGGTACTCGGCGCGGGCCGCGTTGGGGCGGAGCTGGGCGCAGCCGCGGAGCATGTCCTCGGCGGACTGCTCGATGTTGCCCGCGGGGCTCTGCGCGGCCACGCAGATCTGCTCCAGCTTGACCCAGACCGCCCAGCTGCCCAGCGGGGTGAGGGTGGCCTGGCCGTCGCCGCAGGTGAGGGCGCCGACCACGCCGAGCGCCTGGAGCGCCCAGTCGAGGAGGGGCGCGAGGGGGGCGTCCGCGGCGGGCGCGGGGTCGGCGGGGGCCGCCGCGCCGGCGGGCCGCTCGGTGCCGGGCTCGTAGGAGATCTCGCAGCGCTCGGTGCGCAGTTCGGTGACGCGCTGCTGGAGCAGGTCCAGGAGCTGCTCGACCGGGACGGGGCCGGCGGACAGCTGGAGGAAGGAGAGCACCTGGGGCATGGCCGAGACGACCTCGGCGACGGCGGCCGGCTCGTGTCCCGCGGGTTCGGGGCAGGCGAGCGACCAGGCGTCGAAGAGGGCGACCCAGCCCCGCAGCACGGCGCTGTCGTCACGGTCCCAGGCGCGCAGCCGCCAGCCGGGGCGCGCGCTGTCACCGTGCACCTCGACGAGTCCGGCGAGCCGTGCGGTGTCCCAGTGGGCGCGGATCCGGCCGGTGCTCAGGCCGAGGTCGGCCGCGGCGCGTTCGGCCGTCGTGTCGGAGAGGGTGGCCTTGCCGTCGGCGGTGGCGTCGTCGCGGCCGGGGCCGAGGGCGGTGTCGGCCCAGCGGGCGACGCGGACCGCGCCGGCCAGCCCGGTGCGGGCCATTCCGGCCAGTTCCGCGGGGGCCGGGGTGCCCTCCGGCGGCCGGGGTGAGGGGCGGCGCGGGCGCCGCTGGTTCACAGCTCTGGGGGCGGCGGCCAGGGGTCGCGGTCGGACGAGTCGAAGCCTGGAGTCGCGCGGGATACGGGACGTCACGGGTGCAGTCTTCCGGTTGACGGTCCGAAAACCCAAACGGAATGTCACGGCGGGCGACGGGGCTGGCCAACGCACCGGTTCCGGTGCGGGCCGGGTGGATGGGATCCGGCCGGTCGTACGACCTTAAACGGAACGGCCGGGACCGGTCCGGACCCGGGTGCGGGACCCTCACATCAGCGGGGTCAGGAAGCGGCGCAGGCGCTCCTCGTACTCCTTCGGGTCCGGGTTCCACATCGCCGCGTGCGGGGCGTTCCGCACGGTGTGCAGGGCGATCCGGTCGGGGCGGCGGGCGGCGAGGCGGCGGGAGAACTCGAAGGGCGCCACCTGGTCGTCGGGGCCGTGGATGATCAGCGTCGGCACGGTGAGCCGGTCGGGGTCGGTGATCTCGGCGACCCGGTCGGCGTGCAGCCCGGCCCGGCCCTGGGCGGCCCGCACCGCGAGCGGCAGCAGCGGCTGCGGGGTGTGGCGGGCCTGGGCGAGGGCGCGCAGCGTGGCCTCCCAGCTGAGCACCGGCGAGTCGAGGACCAGCCCGGCGACGCGTTCACGGACCGCGGAGTGCTCGGCGGCGCGCAGGGCCGCCGTGGCGCCGGTGGACCAGCCGAGCAGGACCACCCTGCGGGCGCCGTAGCGGACGGCGTAGCGGATCGCCGCGTCCACGTCCCGCCACTCGGTCTCGCCGAGGTGGTTCAGGCCGTCCGGGGGGCGCGGGGCGCCGAGGTCGCCGCGGTAGGCGAGCGCGAGGACCGGCAGGCGGCGGCCGTGCAGGAAGCCCATGAGGTTCATGGCGTGCTCACGGGTGGTGCCCAGGCCGTGCACGGCGATCACCCAGGTGTCCCGGTCGCCGGGCACGAACCAGGCGGGCAGGGCGCCGAGTTCCCCGGGCACGTCGACGTCGGCGTGGTCGAGGCCGAGGGCGGCGCCCGGGTTGCCGACGTACAGGTTCGGGGTGAGCCAGACGGTGTCGCCGGGGGCGAGGGCGCCGTGCGTGACGCGGTCGAGGCGGCGCACGACGGTGTCGGCGGTGTGCCGGGCCGCCTCCAGGACGCCCAGTTCCGCCGAGGTCAGGGCGCCGTTGTCGGAGGCGAGCAGCGCGGCGAAGACCCGGGCCGGCATGCGCGGCACG
>NZ_JBSGDB010000122.1:0-20713 GCF_053602155.1 Streptomyces sp. NPDC004561 | reverse complement strand
ATCGACGGTGTCCGGCATCGGCGCCCGTCCCCCTTCTGTCCGATCACGCCGTACCCCCGGCCACGCCGGGGGTGCGGTGCGATGCGGCCCGGTGGACGGCGGAGGTCCTGCCGTGGCCGGTGCCCGGAAGCCTACGGGTCCGGTCATGCCGAGCACCGCAGACAGGCGCGGACCTCTCGGCCGCTGCGCGTCTGGTGGACCTCGGTCGACTGGGCGAGGGAGTCGACGATGACCGTGCCGCGGCCGTGTTCGTCCGGTGCGGCGTCACGCTGACCGCGCTCGACCTCGGTTCCCGAGTCGGTGACCACGATGTGCAGGGTGCCGCCGTCGAGGACGAGCAGCAGCGTCATGTCCTCGTGACCGTACTGTGCGGCGTTGGCGGCGAGTTCGTCGACGATGAGGACGGCCGAGTCACGCTCGCGGTCGGGCACGCGCCAGCACTTCAGCAGGTCCGCCGCGAGATGACGGGCGGCGGGGACGTGCGCCTCCTGCGCGGGCAGGGTGAGCATCGCCTGGTGGTGGCAGGTCGATCGTGCGGGGAGTGAGCCGGCACGGACGGAATCGGTGACAAACATGGTCTTCTGGCTCTTCTGAGTAGGAACCTGCATGTGAGCACTCATTCAGTTCTACGTGTGGCGCGCGCATTTGGTTCGAGCCATTCGCCCCTTTTGCTCAACTTCTCGGAATCGATCCGGCTTCCCGGGAACGAGCCGGCGCCCCCGCTCGCCTCACGCCCGGATCGTGACCAGCTTCTGGCCGTCGCCCGCAACGATCTCGAAGTGCTGGATGGACGCCGGAGCCATGGGGACCGCGCCGGGGACGGCGGTGCCGGCGGGGTACTCGCCCGCCCGCCAGGTGGCGCCGACCGCCCGCGTCCCGCCGGGCCCGACCGCCTGCAGCCGGCAGGTGATGCCCGGGCGTGCCCCCCGGGCGGAGACCTTCAGGACGCTGCCCCAGACGGAGGGCGAGACCCGCACCGAGGCGCTGACACCGGTGGTGGCGTCGCTTCCGGAGAAGGTGCGCACCGGAACCGGCGTGGCCGTTCCCGGCTGGGCCACCTCACCGGCCACGGTCCCACCGACCGCCAGCCAGGTGCCGCCGGCCGCGAGCCCGGCGACCAGCGCCAGCGAGGCGGCCGCACCGGCCAGTTGCCGCCGCCAGGTCCTGCGGCGCCTGGTGGCGGCCTGCCGGAGCATCCGGTCGAGCAGTCCCGGCTCGGGAGCCCGGGGCTCCGCGGACGTGGGGGCCGGCACCATCGAGGGGCCACTGGCGCTGTCCGCCGCCCGCCGCACCAGCCGGTCGGCGAGATCCTCGCCGCCGGCGGGCGCGGTCCCGCCCGCGACGTCCGCCGCGGTGACCGTGGCGAGCAGCGCCGGCAGCCCGGCCAGCTCGGCGTGCTCGGCCCGGCAGTCGTGACACTCCGCGAGGTGGGCCCGCACCTGTTCCGCCTCCGCCGCGGGCAGCGTGCCGAGGACGTATCCGCCCAGCGCCAGCCGGAAGGCGTCATGGTCGGCGTTCATGGCAGGCACCTCCTCCATGCCGTGGTCATGGCTCGATGCCTCGTTCCCGCAGGGCCAGCCGGAGCGCGTGCAGGGCGTAGTACGTGCGCGACTTGACGGTGCCCAGCGGGATGCCCAGCACTCCCGCGGCCTCGGCCATGGTGCGGCCCCGGTAGTACGTCTCCAGCAGTACGGCGCGGTGGTCGGGGGACAGCGTCCGGACGGCGTCGGCCACCGCCCAGCTCTGCAGCGCCTCCTCGATCCGGTCCTCGCCCGGTGTCCGCTCGGCGGCCCGCTCCAGGGCGTCTCCCCCCACCTCCGCCGGCCTGACCCGCCGGGCCCGGTGGGTGTCGATGACCAGGTTCCGGGCGACCGTGCACAGCCAGGCTCGCGCCGGGCCGCGTTCGGGTTCGAACGCGGCCGGGTGCTGCCACGCCCGCAGCAGCGTCTCCTGCACGACATCCTCGGCCCACTGCCGGTCTCCTGAGGTCAGTCGCAGCACGTAGTGGAAGAGCGGGCCCGCGTGCTCGGCGTACAGGGCCCGGAGCAGTTCCTCGTCCGTGGTCGAAATTGTCCCGTTACCCGAGACACGGCGCCCGGAGCGATTCGGCTCGGCCGTTTCGCCACGCTTTCGGGCACTCCATGGCATAAGCCGATCCTCACGCAAACACACCGGTTTGTCGTGCCACGCACGGTGATCGCCGGGAGTCCGGCACGGGATGCGCGGCCAGACGGGATGCGCGGCGACACGGAATGCGCGGCCGACCGAACCGTGCGCCGCCGGCGTCCGTGAAGCCTGACATAGCCGACATATTCGTTGTTACCCGATCAGTGAGGGATGAACACCTATGCGTATCAAATTCCGTCCGTCGGGCCGCCGATCGCGCTGGGCCGCCGGTCTGGCCGTCGCCGCCGCCGGCGCCCTGGGGCTGCTGAGCGCGTGCGGCCAGTCGCCCCGGGCCTCGGACCCCGGCGCCCTGACGCCCGGCCCCGGTCAGCACCGGCTGGCCGGGATGCCCGGAGCCTCGTCGGCGCCCAGCATGACCATGCCGATGAGCACCCCGAGCACGGCCAAGGCCGCCGCGCCGGTGTCCGGACACGCGGTGACCATAAAGAACTTCGCGTTCTCCCCGGCCACGCTGAAGGTCAAGGCGGGCACCACGGTGACCTGGACCAACCAGGACACCGACGCCCACACCGTGACCAGCGCCGGCTCGAGCGGCCCCCTGCACTCGTCCGCCCTCGACCCGCACGCCACCTACACCTACACGTTCACCAAGCCCGGCAGCTACGCCTACGTCTGCACCATCCATCCCTTCATGACCGGCACCGTGGAGGTGACCTCATGACCGGCTTCGACGAAGCTCGCGACCCCGTACCGGCCGGCGACGGCGAACCGCCCACGGAGCCGTACGGCATGACCCGGCGTCAGCTCATGCGGCACGCCGGATGGTTCGGCGGCGCGGTCGTCCTCACCGTTGCCGCCGGAGAGGTGGTCAGCCATGTCGCGGGCTCCCGGGACAGCACGGCCGAGGCCGCCGCGGCACCGAGCGGCACCCTGAAGTTCGTGCAGGTCTCCGACAGCCACATCGGCTTCCGGGGACCGGCGAACACGGATGTGGCCGGCTCCTTCACGGAGGCGATCAACCAGGTCAACCGACTGGGCTTCACACCCGACTTCGTCATGCACAGCGGCGACCTGACCCACCTGTCCACGGCCGGGCAGTTCGACCAGGTAAGACAGATGATGACCGCGCTTCGGACGGATCGCGTCTTCACCGTGCCGGGCGAGCACGACTCCATCGGCGACGCGGGCCGCGCCTACCGCCAGATCTTCGGCCAGGGCACGCTCGGCGACGGCTGGTACAGCTTCGACACCCACGGGGTGCACTTCGTCGCGCTGGTCAACACCCTGAGCCTGGAGAAGCTCGGTCACCTCGGCAACGAGCAGATCGACTTCGTCCGCAGGGACCTCGCGGGCCTGCCGTCGGACACCCCCATCGTGGTCTTCAGCCACATCCCGCTGTTCGCCATGTACCCGCGGTGGGGCTGGAGCACGGACGACGCGCTGAAGGTTATCGCGCTGCTGCGCCGCTTCTCCTCGGTCACCTGTCTCAACGGACACGTCCACCAGCTCTTCACCAAGACGGAGGGCAACATCACCTTCCACTCCGCCACCACCACCGCCTATCCCCTGCCGAAGCCGGGGAAGGCGCCCGCCCCCACTCCGCAGGTGGTGCCCGCCCGGCAGCTGAAGGACGCGCTCGGCATCCGCACCGTGGGCTACCGGCAGGGAGACCGGCAGCTGGCGGTCAAGGACGAGAGGCTGGCATGAGCCCCGCAAAGCTCCTCGACCCTGCCGTACGCCTGGCGGTCGCGGCCCTGATCGCGGGCAGCGGATTCATCCATGCCCAGCTCTACGTCGGCGGGTACCGCTCCATCCCGGTCGTCGGCCCCCTGTTCCTGCTCCAGGCCAGTGGCTCCTTCGCGGTCACCGTGCTGCTGCTGTTCGGCATGCCGCCGCTGCTCAGGCTCGCCGCGGCCGGTGCGGCACTCGGCGCCCTGGGCGGCTTCGCCGCCTCCCGCACCGTGGGCGTCTTCGGATTCACCGAACACGGTCTGCGGCCCGCCCCGCAGGCCCTGCTCAGCATCCTGGCCGAGATCGGCACGCTGCTGCTCCTCGCCCTCTGGGAGGCGGCGGCGGTGCTACGGCACCGCCGCCGCGAACCGCGCACGGTGCACCTCGCGGCCGCCACGTCAGGACCGCGAGGTGATCCGGAGGGACGGGTCTAGTGCTGGTCCACGAAGGGTCGCACCTCGATGGGCAGGGTCGTGGCCAGGGCGGCCTTGCGGCCCCACTCCAGGGCCTCGTCGAGGTCGGCGGCCCGGATCAGGCACAGCCCGCCGAGGTACTCCTTGCCCTCGGCGTAGGGGCCGTCGGTGATGAGCACCTCGCCCTCCTCGGGGCGCAGCATGGTGGCGGTCTCCGGGCCGTGCAGGCCGCCCGCGAAGACCCAGGCCCCGGCCGCGCGCAGTTCGTCGTTGAAGGCCTCGACGTTGCGCATGATCTCGGCGAGGGCCTCGGCGGCGGGCGGGGTCCCGTCGGCCGGCTGGACCACGCTGAGCAGGTAGTGCTTCATGACGTCCTCCATGGCGTCGTGCCCGGATCGGGCTGTCTGTCACCTCCTACACGAACGGCCGGGAGCCGGATCGACACCGCGCCCCACGCATTCGCGGAAAAGTCCGCCGGAGGCCGCCGGAGGCGCTCTTCGCGACAATCCCTTCATGACCGTCAGCGCACACCCGCTCGTCGTCCGCGCCCGCAGGCTCGCCACGGAATTGCTGAGACCCGAGGCCGAGCGGGTCGACCAGGAGGGCGTGCCCGCGAGCCACCTCGCCGCGGTGAAGCGCTCGGGGCTGCTCGGCGTGGTCGCGCCGGTCGCGTACGGCGGCTCGGGGGCGCCGCCGGCCGTGCTGCGGGAGACCGCGGAGATCCTGGCCGGGGCGTGCTGCTCGACGTGGTTCGTGCAGACCCAGCACCACACGCCCGTACAGACCCTCGCGCGGAGCACGCTCCCGGTGCGGGAGCGGCTGCTGGGTCCGCTGTCTCGCGGGGAACTGCTGGCCGGGGTGGCGTACGCGCATCTGCGGTCGTATCCGCGGGTCCCCGTGCGCGTGCGCCGGCAGGACGGCGGCTGGCGCTTCGACGGGACCGTGCCCTGGTACACCGGGTGGGGTCTGAACGACGTGATGCTGCTCGCCGGCGTGACCGACGACGGCGAGGTGGTGTTCGCCTTCACCGAGGCGCGCGAGCGGCCCGGCCTGCGCGCCTCACCGCCGATGCGCCTCGCGGCGCTCTCCGCCTCGCGCACGGTGTCCCTGGAACTGGCCGGCCTGTGCCTGCCGGAGGAGGCGGTGGCCCTGCGCACGCCGTACGAGCGCTGGGCGCCCGCGGACCGGGCCAGGACACTGAACGCCGGCCCGGCGGTCTTCGGCCTGGCCGAGGCCGCCCTCGCCCTGCTGGCCGAGGACACGGCCGCGCCGCTGCGCGCCCGCCTCGCCGACGTACGCCGGCGGGCCTACGCCCTGGCCGACCTCCCGGCGCCGCACGCGGGGGCAGGGGAGCGCCTGGCGGTGCGCGCGGAGGCCTACGAGGTACTGAGTACGGCCACCACCGCGGCCGTCGTCGCGGCCGGCGGCCGCTCGATGACCCTGACGAACCCCGCCCAACGCCTCGCCCGCGAGGGCCTGTTCCTCCTGGTCCAGGGCCAGACCGCGGAGTCACGCGCGGCACATCTGCGGGCGTTGACCGGGGGCGAGGCGGATGTCGGACGTGCGGGGGACGGCGGGGGCGCGCCGGATGCCGAGAGTGCGGCGGACGGCGGGGACGCCACGGCGGGCCTGGGGTAAGGCGGACGCCGGGGTCGCTGCGGGCGGCTGCCGGCTCACGCGTGCCGCGGCGGTGCGGGCGGAGCTACCGGAACACCTGGCGGTCGGCACCCGCCCCGGCTCGCCCGCGGACCCGGCTCGCCTCGTCAGCAGCGACTGTCGCCGTCCTGTCCCTCCAGTACCACGAGGAAGGTGTCGGACTTCAGGTCCATCACCACGGTCGCGGGCCGGCCCTCGGCTCGGCATGCCGCCGCGTACTCCTCAGCCGGCCACGAACCGCGCGGCGCCCCCGCGGGGAACCGCTCCAACACCTTCGCGTCCATGACGACCGGTCACCTCCAGCATCCACGGGTGGATCCGAGCCACTGCCTGTCCTCTCCGGCTGCCCCGAACCGATGCGGACATGTCACCCGATGCCACCGGGGCCGTACGCCCGCGGCCGCCCGGAGGCGAACGGGTGCGGTCACCCCATGGAGGGACGCGCATCCGCGCCGGGCGCCGGGAGGGAAGTCATGCTCGGGGGAACGACCGACGCGGAGGTCCCGTAAGCGATGCATCACGAGGAGTCGACGGAGCCGTTGCGGTGCCTGGTGACGGGTGCGACCGGCTACATCGGCGGCCGGCTCGTGCCGGAGCTGCTGGCCGCCGGGCACCGGGTGCGCTGTCTGGCCCGCTCCCCCGGCAAGCTGCGCGACCATCCCTGGGCGGCCGAGGCCGAGGTCGTACGGGGCGACGTCACGGACGCCGGGTCCGTCGCGGAGGCCATGCGGGACGTCGACGTGGCCTACTACCTGGTGCACGCCCTGGGCACCGGCAGGGAGTTCGAGGAGACCGACCGCCGCGCGGCGCGGATCTTCGGGGAGCGCGCCAAGGCGGCCGGGGTGCGCCGCATCGTGTACCTCGGCGGCCTCACACCGGCCGGGGTGCCCGAGCGGGAGCTCTCCCCGCACCTGCGGTCCCGGGCGGAGGTGGGCCGGATCCTGCTGTCCTCGGGCGTGCCGACCGCCGTGCTGCGCGCCGCCGTCATCATCGGTTCCGGCTCGGCCTCCTTCGAGATGCTCCGCTACCTCACCGAGCGGCTGCCCGTGATGATCACCCCGAGCTGGGTGCGCACCCGGATCCAGCCCATCGCCGTACGGGACGTGCTGCGGCTCCTCGTCGGATGCGCGGGCCTGCCGCCGGACGTGAGCCGCGCCTTCGACATCGGCGGCCCGGACGTCCTGACGTACCGGGACATGATGGTCGGCTACGCGCGGGTGGCGGGCCTGCCGCGTCGCGCGATCCTGGCCGTGCCGGTCCTCACCCCGCGCCTGTCGAGTCTCTGGGTCGGCCTGGTCACGCCGGTCCCCGCGTCCATCGCCCGGCCGCTGACCGAGTCGCTGCGGCACGAGGTCGTGTGCCACGAGCACGACATCACCCGCCATGTGCCGGACCCTCCCGGGCACCCGCTGCCCTTCGAGCAGGCGGTGCGGCTCGCGCTGCGCAGGGTGCGGGACGCCAGGGTGACGACGCGCTGGTCGTCCGCGGCCGTGCCCGGCGCTCCCAGCGATCCGCTGCCCACCGACCCCGCCTGGGCCGGCGGCAGCCTGTACACCGACGAGCGGCATGCGGCGGTGGACGCGCCGGCGCGTGAGCTGTGGCGGGTGATCGAGGGCGTGGGCGGCGACAACGGCTGGTACTCCTTCCCGCTCGCCTGGAACCTGCGCGGCCTGGCCGACCGGCTGGTCGGCGGGGTCGGCCTGCGCCGGGGCCGCCGGGACGCGCAGCGGCTGCGGGTCGGCGACTCCCTGGACTTCTGGCGGGTGGAGGAGATCGAACCGGGACATCTGCTACGGCTGCGGGCCGAGATGCGGCTGCCCGGACTGGCCTGGCTGGAGATGTGCGCCGAGCCCGACGGCGAGGGCCGCAGCCGGTACCGCCAGCGGGCCCTGTTCCACCCGCACGGACTGCTCGGGCACGCCTACTGGCGGGGCATCTCCCCCTTCCACGCCGTCGTGTTCGGCGGAATGGCCCGCAACATCGCACGAGCGGCCGCCGCCGGGCAGACCCCGACGCCCCTGCCCTCCCACGCGAAGACCCCGTGACCAACCCTGAACGGGTGCATACAGCACATACATGACAATCGCTCCGACCTCTACACATAAAGGCTGCATAAGCGCAAAATAAGTACGCGGTAAGGACCTCGCACCGCACCAGACGTGGTCTGGCCTGCACAGTCAAAGGAGACGAGTCATGGCCAACGTCTCGCACAGGGGTGACATAACGAGCCACCCCGATGTCTCCGAAATGCGGGCGCGCTACGCCCGCATGCTCGGCGGTCGTGATGTGGCGCTCGTGGACGGGCCGGTGTTCCTGCTGGGCCTCTACTGCGCCGCGTCGCCGTGGATCCTGCACTACACCGCGAGCCAGCCGGCGCTCATGACCCACAACCTGATCATGGGCATAGCGATAGGCCTGCTGGCACTGGGATTCACCCGGGCCCCCGAGCGGATGTACGGCCTGAGCTGGGCCATGTGCGCCATGGGGGTATGGCTGATCATCGCCCCGTGGATCGTGGGCAGCCACCCCGACCAGGGCGTGATCATCAACAACGCCGTCATCGGCGCGCTGGCGATCGTCCTCGGGCTGATGTGCGCCGGTACAGCGGCGCGGACCGCCCCCAGGCCGTGACGGAGACGCGAGGAAGGGAAGTACGGGCAGCACGGTGAGAACGCGAGGCCGGTCCGCGTGGCGGACCGGCCCTCCCGTACCCCTGGCGGCTCAGCGGGCCGGCATCAGCCAGGGTTCCTGCGGCAGCGTCCTGCCGGTCTCCAGCAGCGACTTCAGGTTGGACAGCACGGCCGGCCAGCCGGACGCGGCGTCCGAGCGCTCACCCTCGTCGTTCAGGTCCTCGTGGGTGACGGTGAGCCGGACGATGTCCTCGTGCGGCCGGATGTCGAAGGTGACCCGGGAGTGCCGGTCCTCCCGCCCCTCCTCGCCGGGCGCGGCCCAGGTGGTGACGAGCCGGACCGGCGGCTCGCTCTCCACCACCCGGCCGACCACGTCGGCGATGCCCGAGCCGTCGGTGCGGACATGCTCCCAGCGGGAGCCGGGCCGCCAGTCCGAGACATTGGCGTGGCCCCAGTAGGCGGCCGTCAGGCCGGCGTCGGTCAGCGCCTCCCAGACCTTCTCCGGGGTGCTCGCGATGTAGGTGACGTACACGAAACTCGGCTTGTCGGACATGGCTTCCTCGGCTCGTCGCTTCACGGCGCCGAGCGCGGCGAGGCGCGGGCGCTCGAACTTGTCGATCCACCGCTCCTGGATCTCGTGGAGCGGCACGGGGTTGAGGTAGTGCAGCTTCTCCCGCCCCCGCCGCACCGTGCCGACCAGGTTGGCCGCCTCCAGGACGGCCAGGTGCTGGGTGACCGACTGGCGCGTCATGGCGAAGTGCTCGCACAGCTCGCCCAGGGTCTGGCCGTTGTTCTCGTGGAGCCGGTCGAGCAGGCGTCTGCGGGTGTCGTCCGCCAGCGCCCTGAAGACCTTGTCCATCCCGGTGTCGTCCTCCGATCGCACACTCGACGTTATGCAGGCAGTTACCTGCATGTCAAGGTTCAGCGGAACAGGGTGAAGGAGAGCCACACGTCCGGCGGCAGCTCCGGCCGGTCCGGAACCGGCCGCGGCTCGCGCGCCCAGGCGCCGGGGGCGAGGTCCTCGGCGACGCGGTGCCAGAAGGCGACGGCCGGCGCGTTGTCCTGCTGGAAGGCGATCTCCCACGGCCCGGGGTGCCGCAGCAGCACGTCGCGTGCCGCCCGCAGCCCGAGCCCCCTGCGCCGCGCCCCGCGCACCAGGAAGAAGCTGTTCAGCACGTGTATCGGGCCGTCGAGGCCACGCACGAACGCGAGCCCGGCGGGCCGCTCACCGCACATCAGCAGGTACGGCGCCCAGCCCGGCGCGGTGAAGGCCTGCTCGACCCGGTCGCCGCGGAAGGTGCCGTCGGCGGCGGGCAGCACGCCCCAGAACTCGGAGAGGTCATGCCGGAACATCAGCCGCAGCCGTTCCACGGTGGGCCGGTCCTCGGGGGTCGCGGGGCGGACGGAGACGTCCGGAGAGATGGTTTCGGTCATGGACGAGAGCCTCCCCGGCGGACTGGGGTCCGGACCCGGGGAGGCTCACATGATTTCTGTAAGTCCGTCTGGTCTCACGCGGGTTGGGGGTCGGTCGGCTGTGCGTCCGGGTCCCGGCCCGCCGCGTACTCCTCGCTGACCTCCTTCGCCCCGAACGGCCAGACCTTCTCCAGCAGGGCCCAGATCACGAAGGCCACGCAGCCGAGGGCGAGCCAGGCCAGGGACCACTCGATGGGGTGGCGGCCCGGGGAGCTCTGGTCGGCGTACCCGTAGATCACGCACCAGCCGACGAACGCGAGGATGCCCGGCAGGGGGTAGAGCCACATCCGGTACGGACGGCGCAGGTCCGGCTGCCGCCTGCGCAGCACCGTCAGCGCGACGATCTGGGCCAGCGCCTGCACGATCACCATCACCGTGGTGAGCAGCTGGATCAGGGTCGCGAGGTCGGTGTGGCGGCCGATCAGGAAGCCGACCGCGGTGATCACGCCCATGGTCGCGAGGCCGAGCATCGGGAACCGGTGCCTCGGGTGCAGCTTCTCGTACGGCCGGAAGAAGACCCGGTCGCGCGCGGCGTCGTACGGCACCCGGGAGCCGCCCAGCAGCCCGGTGAACACCGACGCGAACGCGGTGATCAGGATCAGCACGGTCACCGTGTCGGCGGCGCCCTTGCCCCAGGTCTCCTCCAGCACCGCGGAGGCCACCGAGGTGGAGGCGATGTCGTGCGGGTCGGTCATGCGCTTCCAGTCGATGACACCGAGCGTGCCGATCTGGAGCAGCAGGTAGATCGCCATGATGCCGAGGATCGAGAAGAGGATGGAGCGCGGCAGGACACGGCCCGGATCCTTGATCTCGGCGCCCATGTAGGCGGTGGTGTTGTAGCCGAGGTAGTCGTAGATGCCGATGGTCAGGCCCGCGGCGAAGCCGAGCCAGAAGTGGTTGCCGGTCAGGTCGAAGGCGTGCGCCGGGTAGGTGAAGGCCCGGTGGGGGCTGAAGTCCGTGGCCGCGGCGGCGATCACCAGGACCACCGAGGCGATCATCACCGCCCACATCACGGCGGTGATCCGGGCGATGTGCTCGATGCCGCGCCAGAGGAGCAGCACCACCAGGGCGATGACGCCCAGGCCGATCAGGTCGCCGGCCGTCTGCCCCAGGCCGGGGGCGAGGTAGCCGAGGTACTGGACGAAGCCGACCACGCCCGTGGACATGATCAGCGGGATGAAGAGCATCGCCGTCCACACGAACAGGAACGGCATCAGGCGGCCGGTGCGGTACTGGAAGGCCTGGCGCAGATAGACGTAACTGCCGCCGGAGCCGGGCATGGCGGCGCCCAGCTCGGCCCAGACCAGTCCGTCGCACAGCGCCAGCACGGCGCCCGCGACGAACCCGATGACCGCCTGGGGGCCGCCGAACGCGGCGACCATCAGCGGGATCGTCACGAACGGGCCGATGCCGCACATCTGGCTCATGTTGATGGCCGTGGCCTGGAACAGGCCGACTCGGCGGACGAAACCACCCGGGGGTGGCGGGCTACCGGACATGGGGACTCCTGACGCGACGGGCGCACGGACCGCGTGCGGGGCGGCGACTCGCGGGGCGGCGACTCGCCCGGCCGGGCTGACTGGCCGATAAAGTTAAGGAGCCTTACTAGGTGCGTCAAGTATGCGTCAGGAATGCGTGACAATGGGGCGATGACCGCCGGCGACGTCGTAGAGCAGCAGCAGCCCTGGAGCCGCCGGCGCCTGCGCAGCACCAACGAGCGGCTGCTGCTGGACCGGCTGCGCCTCGGCGCCGCGTCCCGCGCGCAACTGGCCCGGGAGACCGGACTGTCGAAGCCGACGGTGTCCAGCGCGCTGGCCTCGCTGGCGGCGGCCGGGCTGGTGCACGAGGTCGGCACCCACGCCCCGGAGCGCGGCCGCACCGCCGTGCTCTACGCCCCCGACCCGTCGGCCGGGTACGCGCTCGGCGTGGACATCGGCCGGGGCTGGCTGCGGGTGGCCGTCGTGGACCTGGACGGCACGGTCGTCGCCCGCGCCGACGTGCGCAACCGCGCCCGGTCCGCCGCGGCGCTCGCCGACCTGGTCGTCGGCACCGCCCGCCAGGTGGTCGCCAACTCCGGCGTGGACCCGGCCGAGGTGGTGCACGGGGTGGTCGGCACGCCCGGCGTCTACGACGAGAAGCAGCGGCGGGTGCGGTACGCGATGCATCTGCCGGGATGGGGACGCGCGGGTCTCGTCGACCGGCTGCGCGAGGAACTGGGCGTGCCGCTGGAGGTGCACAACGACGCCAATCTGGCCGCCCTCGGCGAGTACACGTACGGGGTCGGCGCGGGCAGCAGGCTCTTCGCGTACATCCTGATCGGCACCGGTCTCGGCATGGGCGTGGTGAGCGAGGGACGGCTGTTCACGGGAGCGCACGGGCTGGCCGGGGAGATCGGCTTCCTGCCCTGGCCCGGCCGGCAGAAGCCGGAGCGGCTGGAGGACGCGGTGTCCGGGGTGGCCGTGGTGGAGGCGGCCCGGCGCTTCGGGATGAGCGGCCAGCTCACCGCCAAGGCCGTCTTCGACGCGGCCCGGCAGGGCAACGCGGCGGCGGCGCGGGCCGTGGAGCTGGAGGGCGAGCGGATAGCGCACACCGTGGCGGCGGCCGCGGCCGTGCTGGACCCGGACCTGGTGGTGCTCGGGGGCGGCGTCGGCCACAGCGTGGACCTGCTGCTGCGCCCGGTCCACGAGCATCTGCGCGCGCTCACCCCGCTCCGGCCGCGGATCGCGCCGAGCCGGCTGGGCGAGGACGCGGTCCTGCTGGGCGCGGTGGCCACGGCCCTGGACACGGCCCGCGATGTGGTGTTCGAGCGACGGGCGGCGGGCGCCTGACGCGTTCTGCGCCCACCGGCGGCTAGGGTCGTTGACACGGCCCGGACGGCGTCCTAGCTTGAGCCGCGTTAGTAAAGTTTCCTAACTTTACGAGGCTGGAGACCGCCGTGTTCCCTCGCCCCGCGCCCGGCCGGAGACTCGCCCCCACCGCCGCGCTCCTCGGCCTGCTCGGCGCCCTCACCACCGGCGCCTGGGCGGGCCCGAGCGCCACGGCACCGTCGCCGGGGCCCGCCCGGATCACGCACGTCTCCTCCGCAGCCGGCACAGCCACCCCGCTCGCGGGCTTCGCCATCCAGTCCACGGCGAAGGTGGGCGACTCCGCGGCGGCCCTCTCCTCCCCCGGCTATCCGGCGGCGGGCTGGTATCCGGCCGGCCCGCGCTCCACGGTCCTGGCCGCGCTGCTCGCGGACGGGGTGTACCCCGACCCGTTCCACTCCACGAACCAGCAGCGGATCCCGAAGGCCGACTTCCAGGTGCCCTGGTGGTACCGCGCCGACTTCACCGTCGACGACCCCGCCCGGCGCACCTACCTCGACTTCAGCGGGGTCGTCTCGGCGGCCGACGTCTACGTCGACGGTCACCGGGTGGCATCGGCCTCGGACGTCACGGGCGCCTACACCCACCACGAACTGGACATCACCTCGCTGGTCCGGCCGGGCACGAACACGGTCGCCTTCCGCGTCCGGCCCAACGACCCGGACAAGGACCTCACCATGGGCTGGCTGGACTGGCTCCAGCCGCCGCCCGACCGGAACATGGGCATCGTCCGCGACGTCCTGGTCCGCCGCGGCGGACCGGTCGCGCTGCGCGACGCGCACGTGGT
This sequence comes from Streptomyces sp. NPDC004561, assembly GCF_053602155.1. Lineage (NCBI taxonomy): Bacteria > Bacillati > Actinomycetota > Actinomycetes > Kitasatosporales > Streptomycetaceae > Streptomyces > Streptomyces sp. NPDC004561. The sequence continues at coordinate 7,032 of NZ_JBSGDB010000122.1, read as the reverse complement.
CACCGAGCTGGCCGTACCCTCGCTCGCCGGCGCGGACCTGACGGTGAAGGCCGAGGCCCGGAACGACTCCGGCACGGCGGTCACGGCCGACGTCGGCGGCAGCATCGGCGGGACCCGCTTCGGCCGGACGGTCACGCTCGCGGCGCACGAGACGAAGACGGTCACCTTCTCCCCCGCCGACACCCCGGTCCTGCACCTCACCTCGCCGAAGGTGTGGTGGCCCGCCGGAATGGGCGAGCAGCCGCTGTACGACCTCGACCTCACCGCGTCCGTGTCCGGAACGACGTCGGACACCGCGCACGAGACCTTCGGCATCCGTGACGTCCAGGCGCCGCTGAACTCCTCGGGCGCCCGCCAGTACCGGATCAACGGCCGGCGGCTGCTGGTCAAGGGCGGCGGCTGGTCCCCGGACGAGTTCCTGCGCTGGGACCGCGCCTATGCCGAGGACCGTCTGAAGTACGCCGTCGACCTGGGACTGAACACCATCCGCCTGGAAGGCCACCTGGAGCCCGACGAGTTCTTCGACCTGGCCGACCGCCACGGCGTGCTCGCCCTGCCGGGCTGGGAGTGCTGCGACAAGTGGGAGGGCCAGGTCAACCCCAGCGGGTCCGGGAAGAAGTGGACCGCCGCCGACCACGCGGTCGCCAAGGCGTCCATGGCCGCCGAGGCCGCCCGCCTGCGCGGCCATCCGAGTGTGCTGTCCTTCCTGATCGGCAGCGACTCCGCCCCCGACGCGACGATCGAGAAGGGCTACCTCGACGCCCTGAGGGCGGCCGACTGGCCCGTCCCCGTGGTGCCCGCCGCGTCCGAGGAGTCCTCGCCGCAGCTGGGCCGTTCGGGCATGAAGATGACCGGCCCCTACGAGTGGGTGCCGCCCGGCTACTGGTACGCCAAGCGCGAGGGCGGAGCCACCGGCTTCAACTCCGAGACCAGCGCGGGCCCGAGCATCCCGACCCTCGACACCCTGCGCCGGATGCTGACACCGGCCGAACTCGACACCCTCTGGAAGGATCCGGGGGCCAGGCAGTACCACCGCTCGCCGTCCACCGTCTTCGGCACCCTCAAGATCTACGACGAGGCGCTCGCCGGCCGCTACGGCGCCCCCACCAGCCTCGCCGACTACGTGCGCAAGGCCCAGCTGGCCCAGTACGAGAACGTCCGCGCCCAGTTCCAGGCGTACGAGCGCAACGCCACGGACGCCACCGGGCCGTCCACGGGGGTCGTCCACTGGATGTTCAACAGCGGCTGGACGTCCCTGCACTGGCAGCTGACGGACCGCTACCTGGACCAGGGCGGCTCCTACTTCGGCGCGAAGAAGGCGAACGAGCCGCTGCACATCCAGTACTCCTACGACGACCACTCGGTCGTCGTGGTGAACAACCGGCCGGACGCCGAGCACGGTCTCACCGCGCGGGCCACCCTCTTCGACCCCGACGGCACCCGGCGGTACGAGACGTCGGTCACCGGGGTGTCGGTGAGCGGGGACGGGGCGCACGCGACCCCGCTCACCCTGCCGTCCTCGGTGCGCGGCCTGTCGCCGACCTACCTGCTCCGTCTGGTCCTGACCGACCCGGCCGGCCGGGAGGTGAGCCGGAACGTGTACTGGCTCTCCGGCAGGCCCGACACCCTCGACTGGAAGGGCACCACCTGGTACTACACGCCGACGACCGGCTACGCCGACCTGACGGGGCTCTCCTCGATGGCGCGGGTGCCGGTGTCGGCGACGGCAGGCACGCGGTCCTCGGACGGAGTGTCGACCACGACCGTGACCCTGCGGAACTCCGGCGGTGGGAAGACCCCGTCGCTGCTGACGGACGTCCACCTCGTGGACGCGGCGGGACGGCCGGTGCTGCCGGTGCGCTGGTCGGACAACGAGGTCGGGCTGTGGCCGGGCGAGTCGGTGACGCTGACCGCCACCTACCGGACGGCCGACCTGCACGGCTCGGCCCCGCGGGTGCGCGTCAGCGGGTGGAACACGCCGGAGCGGACGCTGCCGGCCGAGTGAACGGACGAGGGGGTGGGCCCGTCCGGGCCCACCCCCTGTGCCCGGCTCAGCTCACATCGAGCGCGGTGTCGTCCAGGACGAACGACGTCTGGTACTTGGAGCCCTCGGTGCCGGTGAACTTCAGGGTGACGGTCTGCCCGGCGTAGCCGCTGAGGTCGAAGCCGCGCTGGGTGTAGCCGGAGGCGGCGTCGAGGTTCGAGTACGTCGCCAGGGTGCCGAGGACCGTGCCGGAGCTGTTGAGGACCTGGACCTTGAGGGTGTCGTAGGCCGTGCTGGTCGAGGTCTCCGCCGTGTCCACGTGGAGGTAGAAGCTGAGCCTGGCCGTCGTGCAGCCGGACGGGATGCTCACCGACTGGGAGAGGGTGTCGGTGGTGGCGGTGCCGTAGCCGTCCAGCCAGGCGTAGTACGAGCCCGAACGGGCGGACTCACCGGTGGAGTTGGTGATCACACCACTGGTACCGCTCCAGACGCTGTTGCCGGACTCGAAGCCGTTGTTGCCGAGGAGCTGGGCGGCGGTGCAGGTGCCGGTGCCACCACCGCCACCGCCTCCGCCTCCGCCACCACCGGTGGTGCCCGAACCGGCCAGCCAGGCGGTGGCGTTGAGGGCGAGGGCCGCGTTGGTGGCGCCGGGGTCGTTCCAGCCGTCGTACAGGGTGTTGCCGGGCTGGCCGGTGCCGTCGTCGATCGGGGAGCTGTCGCCCCAGAACGCCACGCGGCCGCTGCCGAAGGTGCTGGTCAGGAAGAAGGCGCCGGTGTTGCCCGAGTAACCGGTCCGGTAGACCAGGCCCTTGACGGAGGAGTTGTCGGCGGGCTTGAGGGTGGCCGTGGTGCCGTTGGCGATGAGGCTCTTGGTGACGGTGCCGAAGGAGCCGTGCAGCACCGGGTCGGAGCTGTCGCTGATGGCGGCCGGGTAGTCGGAACCGATGTTCAGCGCGTCGACGGAGAAGCCGAACGGGTCGGTGGAGTCGACGCTGTTGTTCGTCATCAGGTCGTTCAGGATCTTGACCGCGTCGGCTCCGTCGTTGTTGCGGTCGGCGCCGGTGTGGTCGGAGATCATGAACAGGCCGCCGCCGTTCTTCACGAAGTTCATGATCGCCGTCTTCTCGGCGCTCGTGAACAGCGTGTTGGGCTCGGGCAGGACCAGGGTGTCGAAGTTCGACAGGTCGAGCGAGGACGAGCCGCCGTAGCTGAGGCTGGAGCCCGAGGGCAGCGTCTTCAGGCTGTAGCCGCCCGTCTTCTGCAGCGCCACGCCCCAGGAGGACAGGGCGCCGGTCCAGTCGGTCTCGGCGGACGGGGAGGGGTTCTGACCGAGCGGGTCGGGCTGGCTGGTGGAGATGATCCAGTCGGCGTTGCCGGCCGTCTCGGCGTGGGCGTTGTCGAACAGGACGCGATGCGTCGTCGCCGCCTGGGCGGGGGTGCCCGTGCCGACCTGGACGGCGGCTCCGGTGAGGAGCAGGCCGAAGCCGGCGAGGGCGGTGGTGAGTCTGCGGCGGGATCTCCTGGATCCAAGCATCCGGCGAACCTCCATGAGGGGTGGGGAGAGGCGGTGCGGGCGCCAAGTCTGCGCGCGTAGAGCCCGATTGAGGGTTCTACACGCGTCGACTTGTTGAAAGGTACATGGCATGAACCGCCTGTGAACAGAAAGTCCCGGCAATAACCGGAGCGGAGTGGCTCCGCGAACAGCGGGCACATGCCTCCTCAGAGGGGTGTCTCGAGGAGGGGTGAAGATGGAGATCTCCGGCATCATCAGTGCCATAGTCATCGGGCTCATCATCGGTGTGCTGGGCCGCCTGGTCGTCCCCGGGCGGCAGCACATCGGGATCCTGTGGACCATCGTGGTCGGCATCGTGGCCGCGCTGCTGGGCTCGGCGATCGCCGCCGGCCTGGGGGTCGCGAACACCAAGGGGCCCGATTGGATCGAGTGGTTCATCCAGATCGCCCTGGCGGCCGTGGGGGTGGCCGCGCTGGACCGGTCCCGCGCCCGGCGCTGAGCGGACGGGCCGTCAGCTGCCGTAGAGGTAGGGGGTGGTGGTGCTCAGTGCCTGGAAACCGAGCCGTGCCAGGATCGGGCGGCTCATGGGCGAGGCGTCGACCTGGAGGTAGCGGTAGCCGTGGGCGGCGGCGACGTGGGCCCGGTGGGCGACCAGGGCGCGGTAGAGGCCCCTGCCCCGCCAGGCCTCGACGGTGCCGCCGCCCCACAGGCCGGCGAACCGGGTGCCGGGCACCAGCTCCATCCGGGCCGCGCTGACGGGTTCGCCGCCCGCCAGCGCCACCACGGCGACGACCGTGCCGGGGTCGGCCTCCAGGCGCGCGAGCAGCCGGTGCCGCAGCCGGGTGCCGTCGGTGCCGAACGCCTTCTCGTGCACGTCCACCACGAGGTCGACGCCGGCCGGATCGGTGGCCCGCACCAGCCGGACGCCCTCGGGAGGTTCCGCGTCCAGGGCGAGCCGGGCGACCTCGCCGATCATCAGCGTCTCCTCGGGCTCGGCCCGGAACCCGGCGGCGGTGAGCCGGGCTCCCAGGTCCACCGGCCGGTCGTGGCCGTACAGCTTCCACTCGAAGTCGCGGCCGAGGCCCGTGAAGTAGGCGATCTGCTCCCGGATCGCGCGGTCCGCGCCCGCCGCGTCCAGCCCGGACCAGAGCACCCCGTTCCAGCCCTGCGCGTCCGCGACCTGACGCACGAGCGCGCCCACGCGTTCGATCCGGGCCCCGGGTCCGTCGGGCCGCGCACCCTCGCGCATGTCCCGGTCGTAGAGGGCGAGTACTGTCGTGTGATCCATGGGCGCATCTTCATCAGGCGAGCCGGGCCCGGGCAACGGGTTAACGGTTCACCGCGCGACGGAGAGCCGATGCCGGCCTGTTGGACGCGGGGCGCATGCGGGGCTGATCGGCGCCCGCGCCCTGGCGGACTTGGCCTGCGGCGGGGCGTCGACGCCGGCCCGTACCGCGCTGGTAGAGGCCGCGGGGCTGGTCGATGCGGGCGTGGCCGCCCTGCTGCGGACCGTGGCGCACGGCGGGCCGGCAGCGGGGTGTCGCACGGGCCGTGGACCCGCACCTGCAACTCCCCTGCGGATCAGCCGAGTTCGAGGGTGGTGACGCCGAAGACTCGCTCCTGGGCGTGTGCGCGTACCGGTCCCGTGTACATGCGGGCGGTCTCGAACGAGGCGCTGAATCCGGCCGCTTCGGCGAGCGCGATGCCGGCCGCGTTCGGCTCGGGCACGTCAATGGCGGCCTCGCGGCCTGCGGCCCCGGCCGTCAGCGCGGCGAACAGGGCCCGGGCGTCGTCGGCGGTGTCCGCGAAGAGGGGGCCGATGCGCAGGGTGTCGTGGCCGGGACGGAGCACGCCGTAGCCGGTGAGGCGTCCGCCGTCGTGGCGGACGTAGGCACGGTGGCCGGGGCCGGTGAGCCACTCGGCGAGAAAGCGCGGGCGGTCGGCCGGGTAGCAGGTGCTGTCGTACGCGGTGATCGCGGCCAGGTCGGCGGGCCCGGCGGGCCGGACGCCTGAGGGCGGCTCGCCCTCGGGGGCGATGCCCGTGAACCGGATGGTGCGGTGGGCGAGTTCGAAACCGGACTGGCGGTAGTTGTCCTGCTGGGCGACGACCCCGTCCAGGCCGACGGTGCGGTTGCCGGCGTGGGCGAGGGCCGTCTTCCAGGTGGTGAGTCCGTGGCCGTGGCCGCGCAGATCGGGGCGGACCAGATAGCAGCCGAGGAAGGCGTAGTCGGGGCCGTAGTTGACGACGGAGACGGCGGACACCGGCTCCCCGTCGATCCGGCCGAGGAAGAAGCCCTCCGGGTCCTGGGCGAAGAACGCCGACCCGTCGGACAGCCCCGGGTTCCAGCCCTCCGCCGCCGCCCACCCGCTGATCACCGGCCAGTCGGCGAGGCCGGCCTGGGTGACGACGAGGTCGTGGGGGGCGGAAGACGTCATCGGTGCGCTCCATTTCCGTCGGGATCGGGCTGCCGTGCAGCATCCTCGCCGATCAACGGCGGCCGCGCCACGGGAAGATCGGCCGTTGCGGAGGGCGTGCTCCGGCCGTTCACGGCCCGCAGCAGCGACGGCGCCGACGCGAGGACGAAGAGCGCGAAGAGGGTGATGGGCGCGAGGCCCACGGGGTGCAGCAGCCGTGCGGGATCGGCTTGTATCCAGGGCCAGTTGACGATCCAGTTCGCGAGGGCGTCCAGTGCCATCACGGCGGCCGCGAGCCGGACGCCCGCCGGCCGCGCGCACAGTGTCAGGACGACGACCAGGGGATCGAGGACGACCAGCGCGACGAAGAACACCTGGAGCGGGGGCGGGGCGAAGGAGGCGTAGACGTGCGGCCAGCCGTGCGCGAGGTCCAGGGCGTGGGCGCAGGTTCCCTCCAGGAAGCCGGCGGCGTAGGCCACGAGGAGCGCGCGGGCCCGGCGCGGCAACGCCCGCCATCGCCGTCGTATGCCATCGGCCACCGGATCACCCTACTGCGCGCCTGGCTACGGGAGTTCGGCGTGCCGTGGCCCGGTGGGCCGTCGGTCCGGCGTTCACGCCGGACCCCACCGGCCGGCGTCCGGTGGGGTCTGCCGGCTGCCGGGCCTCAGCGGTTCCGGGCCGGGCGGAAGCGGCGGTACAGGACCGTGCCCGCGACGAGGAACGCCGCGCTGCCGGCCAGGGCGGGGGCGGTCAGGTCCGCGCCGGTGTGGGCCAGCGTGGGTGCCGCCATGGCCGGTGCGGGTTGCGGGGCCCGCGGCTGGGACCGGGTGGGGGCCGGCGGCTTCGGGGTCGGGGTGCGGGGGTGCGGGGTCTGGCCGGGGCCGTTGACGGACGTGTTGCCCTGGGCCGGGTTGCCCACGCCGACCGCGTTCACGCTGTTGCCGCTCACGTTCACCGGCAGGTGGACGGGGAGCTGGACGCCGTTGCCGGAGAGCACTCCGGGCGAGTCCTCCGCGCCGCCGTGGGCCGAGGCCCCGCCGGACGTGTCGGACGCGCCGGTCCCGGTGCCGCCGCCGTTCGCGCACGCGTTGCCCGCGGCCGGGTTGAGCAGCCCGACGAC
>NZ_JBSGDB010000121.1:0-20791 GCF_053602155.1 Streptomyces sp. NPDC004561 | reverse complement strand
GGGCGAACTCTCAGGAGCCGAGATCCCAGGGTCCGGGAGACGAGGGGCGGTCGCCCGGCGGCCGCGCCGACGCCAGGCGTGCGTCCCAGAGAGCCGGTGGCGGCCGCCGTCGGGCGCCCGGCCCCGGTGGCCCGACCGGACCCGGTCGCGGCCGAGGACGTACGGCCCCGCCCGGCAAGAAGCGGATCATCGACTATCCCCGCGCGGAGAAGTTCGGATGGCGCCGCTGGGTGCCGTCCTGGAAGCTCGTGACGGGCATGTTCATCGGCTTCCTCGGAAGCCTGGTGGCCGTGGCGGGCATCGGGTACGCGATGGTGAGCGTGCCCAACGTGGCGCAGACCGCGACGGCGCAGAACAACGTCTACTACTGGTCCGACAAATCCGTGATGGTCGCCACCGGCGGTGAGATCAACCGCCAGATCATCAACTACTCGGACATCCCCAAGGAGATGCGCTACGCCGTCATCTCGCAGGAGAACAAGACGTTCGAGACCGACAGCGGCGTGGACCCGACGGGCATCGCGCGCGCCGTCCTCAACATGGCCCGGGGCGGTCAGACGCAGGGTGGTTCCACGATCACCCAGCAGTACGTCAAGAACGCCATGCTGAACGACCAGTCGCAGACCCTCACCCGCAAGTTCAAAGAGATCTTCGTCGCGATCAAGGTGGGCGCCACGGTTCCCAAGCCCCAGATCATGGCGGGCTATCTGAACTCGGCCTACTTCGGCCGAGGTGCCTACGGTCTGCAGGCGGCCTCGCGTGCCTACTTCAACAAGGACGCCAGGGACCTGGACCCGGGTGAGTGCGCATTCCTGTCGGCGATGCTGAAGGGCGCCACGTACTACGACCCGGCGGGCGCGACCTCGCTCGACCCGGCCGCCACCCCGGACGCGAACAAGAAGCGCGCGCTGGCCCAGATGCAGGACACCCTCGACAAGATGGTCAAGTACGGCCATCTGGACGCCACGGAGCGTGCCAAGTACACGGCCCTCCCGAAGTGGCAGAACCCGCGTTCCAACAGTCGGCTCAGCGGCCAGATCGGCTACCTGGTCGACCTCGCCAAGTCCTACCTGGTCAACAACAGCGACAAGACCGGGATCACCGCGGACAAGCTGCAGCAGGGCGGATACCGGATCTACACGACCTTCGACAAGAAGAAGGTCAAGGCGCTCGAGGTCGCGGTCACGAACGTCCAGAAGACGAACATCAAGCCCAAGCTGCGGCCGAAGACCGACACCCACGTCCAGTTCGGCGGCGCCTCGGTGGACCCGACGTCGGGCGCCATCAAGGCCATCTACGGCGGTGAGGACGCGACCAAGCACTTCACCGACAACGCCGACTCCACGGGCGCCCAGGTCGGCTCGACGTTCAAGCCGTTCGTGCTGGCGGCGGCCATGAAGTGGGGTGTCCGGAACCCGCATCTCGGGCCCGAGCAGGCCCAGGACGAGCGAACGGTCGCCTCCCCGCAGAGCCTGTACAGCGGCAAGAACAAGCTCAAGATCAAGCAATGGGACGGCTCCGTCTGGACCGACAAGGAGGGCAAGGAGTGGCTCCAGACGAACGACGGCAATGAGTCCGTCGGCAACGCGCCCAACTACAAGATCGACCTCCGTGAGGCGATGCGGCTCTCGGTGAACTCCGCATACGTCCAGCTCGGCATGGACGTCGGCCTGGACAAGGTCAAGGAGACGGCGCTGGACGCGGGCATCCTGGAAGGCAGCCTCGCCGACTCCAACTTCCCGTCGTTCTCGATCGGTACCTCCGACCCGAGCGCCATCCGTATGGCCGGCGCCTATTCCACCTTCGCCGCCAGCGGCAAGCAGAACGACCCGTACTCCGTCGACCGGGTCGAGAACAAGGACGGGGTCGTCTACACGCACAAGATGACGCCGAAGGACGCCTTCGAGCCGAACGTGGCGAACAACGTCACGGACGTCCTGAAGACGGTGGTCGACAAGGGAACGGGTACCAACGCTCAGCTGCCCGGACGCGAGGTGGCCGGTAAGACCGGTACCACCGACGGCAACAAGTCCGCCTGGTTCGTCGGGTACACCCCGCAGCTGTCCACCGCGATCAGCATGTTCCGCCTGGACGACAACGCGAACAACAAGGCGCGTACGTTCCTGGAGATGTACGGAACCGGCGGCCAGAAGAAGATCCACGGTGCCTCGTTCCCGGCCGAGATCTGGCACGACTACATGGCCGAGGCGCTGAACGGCGCGCCGGTGCAGAACTTCCCGACTCCCGATCCCATCGGCAAGGTGCTCAACGCCGAGCCGAGCCCGACGCCGACTCCTTCGGTCACCCAGAGCCAGACGACGAGCCCGTCGCCGACCCCGTCGCCGAGCAACACCTCGCCCTCACCGAGCCCGTCGGTCACCAACACCTGTGGCTTCTTCGGCTGCAACGGGAACGGCGGAAACGGGAACGGCGGAAACGGCAACGGCGGCACCGACGGAGGACCCACGCCGACACCGACGATCAGCGAGTCGACAACCGGCGGCACCACCCGAGGCAACGGCAACGGCGGCTTCTTCGGAGGTGGGAACGGCTAGTCCCGCGCCGTGACCGGTTGACGGTCATATCGCCCGACTAGGGTGTTTCACGTGAAACACGGGCCGCCGCATCCATGAGGTGCGGCGGCCCTCGGCGTTTTCCTAGGCAGGTACGGCAGGATGTGGAACATGCCCAGTGCAGAGATGACGCCCGCGAGCATGCCCGAGCCCGAGCCCGGGCGGCCCGCCGCGGCAGACACGGTGCGGCCGACCAGGGAGGACGAGGTCGCCGCGGCCGGCAGTGAGCTGATCGGCGGTCCCATCGGGCGGCGTGCCCTGCTCGGGACCTCCTGGTGGACGCCCGTACGGATCGTCGCGCTCGTGGCGATCGGCATGTTCGCCCTCGGCCTGGTCCAGAAAGCGCCGTGCTACCACAGCGCCTGGTTCTTCGGCGCGAGCTCCCAGTACACCAAGGCGTGCTACTCGGACATTCCGCACCTCTACCAGGGCCGTGGGTTCGCCGACCATCTCGTCCCCTACTTCGACAGACTCCCGGACGATCTCTCCGGCGGTATGAGCTATCTCGAATACCCGGTACTGACCGGAGTCTTCATGGAGGTGGCCTCCTGGCTGACCCCGCACAGCGGCACCATCCAGTCCCAGGAACAGTGGTACTGGTTCGTCAACGCCGCACTGCTGCTGGTGTGCACGGCCGTGATCGCCGTCTGCGTGGCCCGCACCCACCGCCGGCGCCCCTGGGACGGCCTGCTGGTCGCTCTGGCGCCGGCCTTCGTGCTGACCGCCACCATCAACTGGGACCTCCTGGCGGTGGCTCTGACGGCCGCCGCGATGCTGATGTGGTCCCGGAGCCGCCCGGTCGCCTTCGGCGTCCTCCTGGGGCTCGCCACGGCCGCCAAGCTCTACCCCGTGTTCCTGCTCGGCCCGCTGCTCATGCTGTGCTGGCGCGCCGGCCGATGGCGGGAGTACTGGCAGGCCGTGGCCGGTGCGGTGATCGCCTGGCTCGTGGTGAACCTGCCGGTGATGCTGTTCGCCTTCCACGGCTGGTCGAAGTTCTACACCTTCAGCCACGACCGGGGCGTCGACTTCGGCTCCTTCTGGCTGATCTGGGCGCAGAACTCCACCAACCCACCCAGTACCGACTTCGTCAACACCGCCGCCTCGGTCCTGGTGGTGCTGTCCTTCCTCGGCATCGCCGCGCTGACGTTCACCGCCCCGCGCCGGCCGCGCTTCGCCCAGCTCGCCTTCCTGATCGTGGCGGCCTTCATCGTCACCAACAAGGTCTACTCGCCGCAGTACGTGCTGTGGCTGGTGCCGCTGGCGGTGCTGGCCCGGCCCAAGTGGCGGGACTTCCTGATCTGGCAGGCGTGCGAGGTGGCGTACTTCCTCGGCGTCTGGATGTACCTCGCCTACACGACCAGCGGAGACGCCCACAAGGGCCTGCCGACGCACGGCTACCACTGGGCGGTCGTGCTGCATCTGCTGGGCACGCTGTACCTGTGCGCCGTCGTCGTGCGGGACATCCTCATGCCGGAGCGGGACGTGGTGCGCCGGTCCGGCGACGACGACCCCTCGGGCGGAGTGCTCGACGGAGCGGAGGACGCCTTCGTGCTCGGCGCGGCGGCCCACCCGCCCCGGCATGCCGCCCAGGACGTCCCTCATGTGGACTGGGGAAGGCCGGAACCGGTGCCTCAGCGCGACAGTTCGCTCTGAGCGAACACCTCGGGGAGGCGTCCCGGGGGCGGTTCGTCAGGTCATGAAGAAGGCCGTACACGGCGTTCCGTGTACGGCCTTCACGCTGTCCCGAACGGGTGCCGGCGGTTCGTGCGGTCCGCGGGCCGCTGTCAGCGGTCCACGAGGCGGTCGAACTGCGTGGTGGTGTGCCGCAGATGGGCCACCAGCTCGTCACCGACCTTGGGCTCCGGGGCGTCCGAGGGCACGAACAGGATCGACACCTGCATGTGCGGCGGTTCGGCGAACCAGCGCTGCTTGCCGCCCCAGACGAACGGAGAAAGGTTCCGGTTGACCGTGGCGAGGCCGGCCCGTGCCACGCCCTTGGCGCGCGGCATGACGCCGTGCAGCGCCTTCGGGGCCTCCAGGCCCACCCCGTGCGAGGTACCGCCCGCCACGACCACCAGATAGCCGTCGGAGGCCGCCTTCTGCTGCCGGTAGCCGAACCGGTCGCCCTTGGTCACGCGCGTGACGTCCATGACGGCACCGCGGTACTCGGTGGCGTCGTGGTCCCCCAGCCACAGCCGCGTGCCGATACGGGCCCGGAACCGGGTCTGCGGGAACTGCTGCTGGAGCCGGACGAGGTCGTCGGCCTTGAGGTGGCTGACGAACATCGTGTGCAGCGGCAGCCGGGCCGCGCGCAGCCGGTCCATCCAGCCGATGACCTCCTCGACGGCGTCCGAGCCGTCGGTGCGGTCCAGCGGCAGATGGATGGCGAAGCCCTCCAGCCGGACGTTCTCTATGGCCTGGTGCAGTTGCGGCAGATCCTGCTCGCTGATGCCGTGCCGCTTCATCGAGGACATCACCTCGATGACGACACGGGCGCCGACGAGGCCGTACACACCGTCGATAGAGGACACCGAGCGGACGACCCGGTCGGGCAGCGGTACGGGCTCCTCGCCGCGCCGGTAGGGCGTCAGCACCAGCAGGTCACCGCCGAAGAAGTCCTTGATGCGCGCGGCCTCGTACGTCGTGCCGACGGCGAGCAGGTCGGAGCCGAGCCGCGTGGCCTCCTCCGACAGGCGTTCGTGCCCGAAGCCGTAGCCGTTGCCCTTGCAGACCGGGACGAGGCCCGGGAACTGCTCCTGCACGTGCTTGTGGTGCGCCCGCCAGCGCGCGGTGTCGACGTAGAGCGTGAGCGCCATGGCCGGACCCGGACCCTTTCTCGTGGCTGAGGTGTATCAGGGGTGTGAGAGCTGTGAAGCCTATGGAATCAAACGCCTGCGGCTCAGCGGCGCGACATGTAGATGTCGAGCGCCTTGTGGAGCAGCTTGTTGAGCGGGAAGTCCCACTCGCCGAGGTACTCGGCGGCCTGCCCGCCGGTGCCGACCTTGAACTGGATGAGGCCGAACAGGTGGTCCGTCTCGTCCAGCGAGTCGGAGATGCCGCGCAGGTCGTAGACCGTGGCGCCGAGCGCGTAGGCGTCGCACAGCATCCGCCACTGCATGGCGTTCGAGGGGCGGACCTCGCGGCCGATGTTGTCGGAGGCGCCGTAGGAGTACCAGACGTGCCCGCCGACGATCAGCATCGTCGCCGCGGACAGGTTCACGCCGTTGTGGCGGGCGAAGTACAGCCGCATGCGGTTCGGGTCCTCGGTGTTGAGGGCCGTCCACATGCGCTGGAAGTACGACAGCGGGCGGGGCCGGAAGTGGTCGCGCACGGCCGTGATCTCGTACAGCCGCTGCCACTCGGCCAGGTCCTGGTAACCGCCCTGGACGACCTCGACGCCGGCCTTCTCGGCCTTCTTGATGTTGCGCCGCCACAGCTGGTTGAAGTTCTTGTGGACCTCTTCCAGGGAGCGGTTCGCCAGCGGCACCTGGAAGACGTAGCGGGGCTGGACGTCGCCGAAGCCGGCGCCGCCGTCCTCGCCCTGCTGCCAGCCCATGCGGCGCAGCTTGTCGGCCACCTCGAAGGCGCGCGGCTCGATGAAGTCGGCCTCCATGTCGCGCAGGCGCTTCACGTCCTGGTCCTGGATGCCCCTCTTGATGGTCTCGGCGCTCCAGCGGCGGATGATCACCGGCGGGCCCATCTTCACGGAGAAGGCGCCCTGCTGCTTGAGGTGCGCCAGCATCGGCTGGATCCAGTCGTCCAGGTTCGGCGCGAACCAGTTGATGACCGGGCCCTCGGGGAGATAGGCGAGGTAGCGCTTGATCTTGGGCAGCTGCCGGTAGAGAACCAGACCCGCGCCCACCATCTCGCCGGTGCGCTCGTCGAACCAGCCGAGGTTCTCCGAGCGCCACTCCGCCTTCACATCGGCCCAGGCCGGGACCTGCATGTGGCTCGCCGCCGGCAGGCTCTGGATATAGGCCAGATGCTGCTCGCGGCTGATGGTCCTCAGGGTCAGGCTCATTCGGGGCGCTCCTCGGGCTGGTGTGTCCCCATGGGTACAGGGGCTCCGGCTCTCGCGCCGAAGCCTACTGCGCCTTGCGGGCGCCCCGACTGGGCGTACGGCACCTTCGCCCCGGCCTGTGGGCCGCCGGGGCGTCGGGGGCGCCGTGCGAACGGGTGCCGGGAGCGGCTAGAGGAGACCGCCGAACAAGCCGCCGTTCGACATGCCGAGGAGAAGACCGACTCCCGAGGCGCCGAGACCCAGGATCAGCCCGAACCGCTCGCGCGTGGTCACCGAGATCCACTGCCCGTACGCACCGATCACGATCCCCACCAGGCCGGCCCAGGACGTGAGCAGGTGGAGGCCAGGGAAGAAGGCCGTGATGAAGGACGTCAGCCCGAGGGCCAGGGTCACCGCCATCAAGGCGTCCTGGAGCGGATGGGGCTTGCCGTCCGTGGCGAGAAGGGATCCGGCGGTATTGGGCTGCAATGCCTGTGCCATGGGGCACCTCCCTGCAGAAGGCGGCGCATCGTAGCGCCGTACACACCCGACGTGTACAGATTGACGGCCCTCACGGCCGGATTTCAACCGGAAGCGGGTGTGCAGGTAGTCTGTACCGTCTGCACCGGTGTCTGCCCAGATCCGCGCCAGGGATTCCCATCGGGACCCCCTGATTGTCAGTGGCGGCCGATACCGTTGCGTACGCATCACAACCCTCCTGCCACGGAACGACCGTGGCCGCTGAGTCCAAAGGAGGTGGGTTCCACATGCGTCACTACGAGGTGATGGTCATCCTCGACCCCGATCTCGAGGAGCGTTCGGTCTCCCCGCTGATCGAGAACTTCCTGTCCGTCGTCCGTGACGGCGGCGGCAAGGTTGAGAAGGTCGACACCTGGGGCCGTCGTCGTCTCGCCTACGAGATCAAGAAGAAGCCCGAGGGCATCTACTCGGTCATCGACCTGCAGGCCGAGCCTGCGGTCGTCAAGGAGCTCGACCGCCAGATGAACCTGAACGAGTCGGTCCTCCGGACCAAGGTCCTCCGCCCCGAGATGCACTGAGCCTTCCGCTCAGCTGATCTCGGGATTCGAGTAGCAAGCAAGCAGCCAGAGCAGCAAACCCGCCGAGAGGTTCCCCATGGCAGGCGAGACCGTCATCACGGTCATCGGCAATCTTGTCGACGACCCCGAGCTGCGCTTCACCCCGTCCGGTGCGGCGGTCGCGAAGTTCCGCGTCGCGTCCACTCCCCGCACCTTCGACCGCCAGACGAACGAGTGGAAGGACGGCGAGAGCCTCTTCCTGACCTGCTCGGTCTGGCGTCAGGCGGCGGAGAACGTCGCCGAGTCGCTCCAGCGAGGCATGCGCGTGATCGTGCAGGGCCGGCTGAAGCAGCGGTCCTACGAGGACCGTGAGGGCGTCAAGCGCACGGTCTACGAGCTGGACGTCGACGAAGTCGGCCCCAGCCTGCGCAACGCCACGGCCAAGGTCACCAAGACCGCCGGTGGTGGCGCTCGCGGTGGCCAGGGCGGCCAGGGCGGCCAGGGTGGCTACGGCGGCGGTGGCGGCCAGGGCGGCGGCTGGGGCGGTGGCCCCGGCGGCGGTCAGGGCGGCGCTCCGGCCGACGACCCGTGGGCATCCGGCGCTCCCGCCGGTGGTGGCAACCAGGGCGGCGGCGGCTGGGGCGGAGGCTCCGGCGGCGGTGGCGGCTACTCGGACGAGCCCCCCTTCTAAGCCTTCGGGCCGAGGGTGGGTCGTACCCAAACTTCTTGATCACACAGGAGAAACACCATGGCGAAGCCGCCTGTGCGCAAGCCTAAGAAGAAGGTCTGCGCTTTCTGCAAGGACAAGGTCACGTACGTGGACTACAAGGACACGAACATGCTGCGGAAGTTCATTTCCGACCGCGGCAAGATCCGTGCCCGCCGCGTGACCGGCAACTGCACGCAGCACCAGCGTGACGTCGCCACGGCCGTCAAGAACAGCCGTGAGATGGCGCTGCTGCCCTACACGTCCACCGCGCGCTAAGGGAAGGGTGACCGACTCATGAAGATCATCCTCACCCACGAGGTCACTGGCCTCGGTGCCGCCGGCGACGTCGTCGACGTCAAGGACGGTTACGCTCGCAACTACCTGATCCCGCGGAAGTTCGCTATCCGCTGGACCAAGGGTGGCGAGAAGGACGTCGAGCAGATCCGTCGTGCTCGCAAGATCCACGAGATCCAGACCATCGAGCAGGCCAACCAGGTGAAGGCCCAGCTCGAGGGCGTCAAGGTCCGCCTGGCCGTTCGCTCCGGCGACGCCGGCCGTCTCTTCGGTTCCGTCACCCCGGCCGACATCGCGTCCGCGATCAAGGCTTCCGGTGGCCCCGAGGTCGACAAGCGCCGCATCGAGCTCGGCGCGCCGATCAAGACCCTGGGCGCCCACGAGACGTCCGTGCGTCTGCACCCCGAGGTTGCCGCCAAGGTCAACATCGAGGTCGTCGCGGCCTGATCGCTGCGCTGGGTTCGAGCAGTTCTGAAAGGGGCCGCACCCTTCACGGGTGCGGCCCCTTTCGCGTGGGCGGGTCGGCATGTTTCACGTGAAACGGTCAGCGGGTCGCACCCGTCACGATCCAGCGGCCGGAGCGGGTACGCAGCCACAGGGTCAGCATGCGAACCGTCATCATCAGGGTCATGGCTGCCCAGAGCGCGGTGAGCCCGCCTCCGAGAACGGGCACGAGCAGGGCCACGGGGGCGAAGACGCCCAAGGTGATCAGCATCGCCCAGGCGAGATACGGCCCGTCGCCCGCACCCATCAGA
Organism: Streptomyces sp. NPDC004561; assembly: GCF_053602155.1. Lineage (NCBI taxonomy): Bacteria > Bacillati > Actinomycetota > Actinomycetes > Kitasatosporales > Streptomycetaceae > Streptomyces > Streptomyces sp. NPDC004561. The sequence goes on along the minus strand of NZ_JBSGDB010000121.1, from coordinate 11,423 downwards.
ACGCCGTCCAGGACGAAGACCACACCACAGATCGGCTGGGAGAGAGCCACCATCAGCAGCGCCGGCAGCGCCGTGTCCTTCACCATGGAGTCGCTGGTGAACATCGGCAGGAAGAGCGGTCGGGCGGTCACCACGAGAAGGCCGAGTACGACACCGGTCGCGATGCCCCACTCGACCATGCGCCGGCAGGCCTCGCGTGCGCCCGGTGCGTCGTCCGCGCCGAGGTAGCGGCCGATGATGGCCTGGCCCGCGATCGCTATCGCGTCGAGCGCGAAGGCCAGCAGGCTCCACAGGGACAGGACGATCTGGTGGGCGGCGATGTCGGCGTCACCGAGACGTGCCGCGACCGCGGTGGCGATCATGAGGATCGCTCGCAGCGACAGTGTGCGGACGAGGAGCGGAGCGCCCGCCTGCGCCGAGGCACGGATTCCGGCGGCGTCCGGGCGGAGAGACGCCCCGTGCCGGCGGGCCCCGCGCACGACCACGATCAGATAGACGGCCGCCATGCCGCACTGCGCGATGACCGTGCCCCAGGCCGAGCCGGCGATACCGAGTCCGGCACCGTAGACGAGTCCGGCGTTGAGGACGGCGTTGGCGACGAAGCCGGCGACGGCGACGTAGAGCGGGGTCCTGGTGTCCTGCAGGCCACGCAGCACTCCGGTGGCGGCCAGGACGATCAGCATGGCCGGGATGCCAAGCGAGGAGATACGCAGGTATGTCGTGGCGTAGGGAGCCGCGGTGGCGGAGGCGCCGAAGAGATCCACGATGCCGGGAGCCAGCGGCAGGACGACGACGATGACGGCGGCTCCGAGAAGCAGCGCCAGCCAGATGCCGTCCATGCCCTGGCGGATGGCGGCCGGGAGATCGCCCGCGCCCACGCGGCGCGCCACGGCGGCCGTGGTGGCATAGGCGAGGAAGACGAAGACGCTCACGGCGGTGGTGAGAAGGGCGGAGGCGACGCCGAGGCCGGCGAGTTGGGCGGTCCCGAGGTGGCCGACGATCGCACTGTCCGCCATGACGAAGAGAGGCTCCGCGACGAGAGCGCCGAAGGCCGGAACCGCCAGCGCGACGATCTCTCGGTCATGCCGGCGGCGGGTGGTCTCGGGTAGCGCTGGAGCCTGTGTCATGAGCATCAATCTAATCGTCCACAGGTAAGAGATGCAAACCCCCAGCACCCCTTACTAGTGCTCTGGCCACGTGTCCTTTCGCATACCGTTCGAAGCGATCTTGGTCCGACTGGGGAAGTTTTTCTTCTGCACAGCCGGTGGATGTCGAACCCGCAGGTCAGAGGCTTCTTCGGAAAGCGGGCGAGGGCTTGTTCACAGGGCTGTCCACCGGGTCGTGCACAGGTTTCGGGGAGTTCTCCACAGCATCGGGGCGGTCGTCCACATGGCCTGTGGATAACCAGATTGGCTGACGGTGCCGAGGGGCCTACCGTTGTCCGGCGCCCGCTCCTTCCCCCGGCCCGGAAGATGTCCTTTCCACGGCTCGGGAAACGGCACAAATCCGACGCGCCAGAAGCGGAGACGGGCCTCTCAGTTGTCAGTGTCGTGCCGTACAAAAGAGGACACGGCGAGGTCCGCCGTGCCAAGGGGAGGAGGTGGCTCGGTGAGCATTTCCGAGCCCTTGGACGATCCGTGGGCCGACAGCGGACCCAGTGATCGTCTGCCCGCCTCCCGTCGGCGCAGTGACGGTGGCCGGGGTCGTGACGAGCAGCACGACCGGGGCCGGGAGAACAGCTCCTGGGACGGCGGCGGTTCGTCCTTCGAGCGAGTGCCGCCGCAGGACCTCGACGCCGAACAGTCGGTGCTCGGCGGCATGCTGCTGTCCAAGGACGCCATCGCCGACGTCGTCGAGATCCTCAAGGGCCACGACTTCTACAAGCCGGCCCACGAGACGATCTTCCAGGCGATCCTGGACGTCTACGCCAAGGGCGAGCCGGCCGACCCGATCACCATCGCCGCCGAACTCACCAAGCGCGGCGAGATCAACAAGGTCGGCGGCGCCGCGTATCTGCACACCCTCGTCCAGACCGTGCCGACGGCGGCCAACGCCGAGTACTACGCGGAGATCGTCCACGAACGCGCCGTCCTGCGCCGCCTGGTCGAAGCCGGCACGCGGATCACGCAGATGGGATACGCGGCCGACGGAGACGTCGACGAGATCGTCAACAGCGCCCAGGCCGAGATCTACGCCGTCACCGAGCAGCGCACCAGCGAGGACTACCTGCCGCTCGGCGACATCATGGAGGGCGCGCTCGACGAGATCGAGGCGATCGGCTCGCGCAGCGGTGAGATGACGGGTGTGCCCACCGGCTTCACCGACTTCGACTCGCTCACGAACGGCCTGCATCCGGGCCAGATGATCGTCATCGCGGCCCGCCCCGCCATGGGTAAGTCGACCCTCGCCCTGGACTTCGCACGGGCCGCGGCGATCAAGAACAACCTGCCGAGCGTCATCTTCTCCCTCGAAATGGGCCGCAACGAGATCGCGATGCGTCTGCTGTCCGCCGAGGCCCGGGTCGCCCTGCACCACATGCGGTCCGGGACGATGACCGACGAGGACTGGACCCGGCTCGCCCGCCGTATGCCGGACGTCTCGGCCGCCCCGCTCTACATCGACGACTCCCCGAACCTGTCGATGATGGAGATCCGGGCCAAGTGCCGTCGCCTGAAGCAGCGCAACGACCTGAAGCTGGTCGTCATCGACTACCTCCAGCTGATGCAGTCCGGCGGTTCCAAGCGCGCCGAGAGCCGTCAGCAGGAGGTCTCGGACATGTCCCGTAACCTCAAGCTCCTCGCCAAGGAGCTGGAGGTCCCGGTCATCGCGCTGTCGCAGCTCAACCGTGGCCCCGAACAGCGCACCGACAAGAAGCCGATGGTCTCCGACCTGCGTGAGTCCGGCTCGATCGAGCAGGACGCCGACATGGTCATCCTGCTGCACCGCGAGGACGCGTACGAGAAGGAGTCCCCGCGTGCGGGTGAGGCCGACCTGATCGTGGCCAAGCACCGAAACGGCCCGACGGCCACCATCACGGTGGCCTTCCAGGGCCACTACTCCCGCTTCGTGGACATGGCCCAGACCTGATCTCCGCAGGAATGGATTCGACGTGCGCCGTCCCAGCCGATGGACTGGGACCATGACGACACCTCAGGAAGCGCTGCTCCCCGGAACACAGCGTGCACTGCTGCACCGGATCGCTCTCGCACAGTCCGAAGGACGGGCGCCGTCGCTGGCCGCCGCCGTCGTGCGCGGCGGTCGGGCCGTGTGGCACGGGGCGCGGACCTCCGTGGACGGACACGCGCCGGACGAGAACGTGCAGTACCGGATCGGGTCCATCACCAAGACCTTCACCGCCGTCCTGGTGATGCGGCTGCGCGACGAGGGCGTGCTCGACCTCGGTGATCCGCTGGAGAAGCACCTGCCGGGTACCGGCGCGGGGGAGGCGACGATCGCCGAACTGCTCGCACACACCGCCGGGCTGGCCGCCGAGTCGCCCGCACCCTGGTGGGAGCGGACGCCGGGCTCCCTGCGTCCCGAACTGAGCGATGTGCTCGGTGAGCAGCCCCTCCTGCACCCCGTCGGCCGACGGCACCACTACTCCAACCCCGGCTACACGCTGCTCGGCGCGCTGGTGGAGGAGCTGCGCGGCGCCCCCTGGGAGGAGGTGCTGCGCCGCGAGATCCTGGAGCCGCTCGGCCTGCACCGTACGAGCGCCCAGCCGCAGGCGCCGCACGCGGGCGGATGGGCCGTGCACCCCTGGGCCGACGCGCTGCTGCCCGAGCCGCTGGAGGACCTCGGCCGGATGGCGCCCGCCGGTCAGCTGTGGTCGACCACCGGGGACTTGGCCAACTTCGCCGTGTTCCTGGCTCGCGGCGACGACCGTGTGCTGAGTGCCGAGTCGGTCCGGGAGATGCGGACACCGGCGGCACCCGCCGAGCCGGCGGACGTGCTGGACGGAGCCGCCTACGGACTCGGCATGCAGGTCCAGCGCCGTGACGGCAGGCTCCTGTCCGGTCACTCCGGCTCGCTGCCGGGCTTCCTGGCGAACCTCACCATCAGTGTGGACGACGACGTGGCGGCGGTGGTGCTCGCCAACTGCACCAGCGGACCGCTGCTGGGCGCGGTGGCCGCAGACCTCGTCCGGATCGTCGCCGAGAGGGAGCCGCGGATCCCCGAGCCCTGGCGGCCGCTGCGCGTGGTCGACCCGGCGGTGCTGGAGCTGGCGGGGCAGTGGTACTGGGGCACCAACGCCTTCGGCCTGCGGGTGACAGCCGACGGGCTGCTCGCGCTGGGCCCGCTGACCGGTGGCGGCCGTCGCTCCCGTTTGCGGTCCAACGGCGACGGCACGTGGACCGGCCTGGAGGGCTACTGGGCCGGGGAGGTGCTGCGGCCCGTACGGCGCCCGGACGGGTCCGTGAGACACCTCGACCTCGGCTCGTTCGTGTTCACCCGTCAGCCGTACGACCCCGATGCTCCTGTGCCCGGTGGCGTGGACCCGGAAGGGTGGCGGGGCATCGGCTAGGCCGCAGGCGCGGGGGATGTTTCACGTGAAACACCCCCGCCCTGGTCCGGCCGGCAAAGGACCGAACCCGTCAGAGCTGCAGCTTGAAACCCACGTGCGAGGCGCTGAACCCCAGCCGCTCGTAGAAGCGATGGGCGTCCGTGCGGGACTTGTCGGAGGTCAGCTGCACCATCCGGCAGTCGAGCCGCCGGGCGGTGTCGATCGCCCACTCGATGAGCAGGCTGCCCAGTCCGCTGCCGCGTTCGTCGGAATGGATGCGCACGGCCTCGATGAGCGCGCGGGACGCACCCTTGTGGGAGAGCCCGGGAATGATCGTGAGCTGGAGGGTCCCGATCAGCCGCCCTTCGCGTACCGCGACGACGAGGTGCTGGTTCGGGTCCGCTGCCAGGCGCTTCAGTGCCGCCTGGTACGGGGCCAGGTCGTCGGGTGACTCACGCCGGGCGCCCAGTGCGTCGTCGGCGAGCATCGCGACGATCGCCGGCAGGTCGTCGGCGGTCGCCGCTCGTATTTCGAGATCTCCCATGCCCGCACCCTATGCGGGGACGTTCAGGGACTCCACGACGCGCACCAGCGGAGCCAGTTCGGGGTTCCTGGACGCCTCGTCCAGGGCCTCGCGGAGGGCAGCGTCATTGGTGGGCCGCGCCTCCGTCAGCAGCCGCAGGCCCGATTTGGTGACGTTGGTGTAGATGCCGCGCCGGTCGGTGGGGCACAGATAGCGCTCCAGCAGCCCGCGGTCCTCCAGGCGGGTCACCAGGCGCGTGGTGGCGCTCTGACTCAGGACGACCGCGTCGGCGACCTGCTTCATCTGCAGATGCCCGCCCTCGTCGTCGTGCTGCCGGCTCAGCACGTCGAGCAGCGAGTACTCGCGCACGCTCAGGTCGTGCCCGGTCTGCAGGGCGCGCTCGATGTGTGCCTCGATCCTCCCGTGCAGCGCAGAGAGGGCGCACCAGCCCTGGGCGAGGGCGGTGAGCGCGGGGTCCGTCGCTGTCATGGGCGTTCTCCTCCGTCCCGGAGCGGCTGCTTCAAGGATAGAGCACTGCCGCAATAGTCTGCGCTTGCAGTTATCCCGCGTCTGCAACTATTGTTGGACGCACGCAAAGCGCTCATGCAATCGTCTGGGAAGGTGTACCCCCACATGCCTCTCGCGCTTCTGGCCCTCGCGATCGGGGCCTTCGGAATCGGCACCACCGAGTTCGTGATCATGGGCTTGCTGCCCGAGGTCGCGGGCGACTTCGGGGTCTCCATCCCCACGGCGGGCCTGCTCGTGACCGGCTACGCGCTCGGTGTCGTCCTCGGCGCACCGCTGATGACCGTGCTCGGCACCAAGGTCTCGCGCAAGCGGATGCTGATGCTGCTGATGGTCTTCTTCATCGCCGGAAACCTGCTCTCCGCGGTGGCCCCCACCTTCGCGATCATGCTGATCGGACGAGTGATCGCCTCGCTCGCCCACGGCGCCTTCTTCGGCATCGGCTCGGTCGTCGCGGCGGAGCTGGTCGCCCCCGACAGGAAGGCCGGCGCCATCGCCATGATGTTCACCGGTCTGACGGTCGCCAATGTCGTCGGCGTCCCGCTGGGCACGCTGATCGGCCAGCACGTCGGCTGGCGTGTCACCTTCGGGATCGTCGCCGCCCTCGGCGTCGTCGGGCTCGCCGGCATCGCCAGGCTCGTTCCCGAACTGCCGCGGCCCGAGGGTGTGCACCTGCGGCACGAGCTGGCCGCCTTCAAGAACGCCCAGGTGCTGCTCGCCATGGCGATGACGGTCCTCGGCTTCGGCGGTGTCTTCGCGGCCATCACCTACATCGCCCCGATGATGACCCGCATCGCCGGCTTCGCCGACGGCTCGGTCACCTGGCTGCTGGTCCTGTTCGGCCTCGGCATGGTCGGCGGCAACCTCGTCGGCGGCAGGTTCGCCGACCGCGCCCTGATGCCGATGCTGTACGTCTCCCTGGGCGCCCTGGCCCTCGTCCTGGGTCTCTTCACGGTCACCGCCCACAACAAGCTCGCGGCCGCCGTGACCATCGCCCTGATCGGCGCCCTCGGCTTCGCCACCGTCCCGCCCCTGCAGAAACGCGTCCTCGACCAGGCGCACGGCGCGCCCACCCTCGCGTCGGCCGTGAACATCGGCGCCTTCAACCTGGGCAACGCGCTCTCCGCCTGGCTCGGCGGGCTCGTGATCTCGGCCGGTCTCGGCTACACGGCCCCCAACTGGGTCGGCGCCGCCCTCGCCGCGGCCGCCCTGGTCCTCGCCGTCCTCTCGGCGGCCATGGAGCGCCGGGACGGCACGCGCGGCACCGTGATCGCCTCCGGCGCGCACGCCGGTCGGCGGACGGCCGTCCACCACTGAGCCGGCCCGGCCACCGCACATTCACCCAGCCGTCCGTACCGGATCCGCGGTACGGCAGCACCCCACCCCACGCAACACCCGAGGAGACACCTCCATGAGCACCACCGCCGTCGCCCCGCTCACCATCGAGGACGCCGAGCTGCTCGTCGCCACGGCCCGCCGCGCCGCCGAGGAGGCGGGAGTCACCGTAAGCGTCACCGTCCTGGACGCCGGCGGCCATCTGCTCGCCTTCCGCCGGGACGACCGGGCGGTGCTGATCTCCGGTGAGACCAGCACCCGCAAGGCCTACACGGCGCTCCAGCTGAACACCCCCACCGCCGAGCTGGTCGACGCCGTCCAGCCGGGCGGCCTCTTCCACACCCTTCCCACGGCCCTCGACCGGCCTCTGCTCTTCATCGCGGGCGGTGTCCCCGTCCACCGTGACGGCCGGCTGATCGGCGCGATCGGTGTCGGCGGCGGAGCGCCGGAGCAGGATCACGGCTTCGCCACCGCGGCCGTGCAGGCACTCGTCTGAGCGCGAGAGCCTGGACGGACACGCCGGCCCCGCTTCGAGCGGTGGGGCCGGCGTTCGTCGTGGAGCGGGTCAGCCGGCGGCCACCGTCAGGGGGGCGAACCGCCGTGTCCAGTCCCCCGGCAGGTCCGTGATGCCGTACGTCATCACCGAGTTGAAGGCCACGGGGGCCAGGCCCCGTGCCTTGGCCCATGTCAGCAGCTCCTCGTGGCGCACATCGATGTCGGTGCGCAGCGGACGGTCCGTACGGGCCGCCAGCGAGGCGATGAGAGCCTTGGCGGTCTCCGTGTCCCGGGCGATCAACGGGCCGACGACATGGGTGTCCATGTTGGGCCACGCGGCCGTGTAGCCGACGATCCGGCCGTCCTGCTCGGCCACCCGCAGGAGGTCGGCGAAGGCGGGCAGCCGCGTGATCAGAGGCGTGCGGTCGGTACCGAACACCTCCTCGTCGAGCCGGAGCATCGACGGAAGGTCCTCCGCGGTGGCAGCACGCGTCAGCACCCCGGACTCCGGCCGGCCGGGAGTGAAGCGGCCCATGAGCATCTCGGCCCGCCCCGTCACCTTGAAGCCCAGCTCCTCGTAGAGGGGACGGCCGTTGGCCGTGGCGTGCAGGGTCAGCGGAGTGGTCCCCATGGTCGACACCACATGCCGCATCAACCGGCGTCCGACGCCCTGACGGGCGTGACGCTCGGCCACCAGAACCATGCCGATGGCACCGAGATCAGGCCGCTCCCACAGGCCGTACTCCGTGACCACACACGCGGCGACAAGACCTCCTTGAGGGTCGTCGATGCCGAAGCCCTTTCCGGCCGTGAGAAGGAATCCCCACTTGTGTTCCTCGCGTGGCCACCCCCGATCTTCGGACAGGTCGGCGCAGGCGGTGAGATCGCGCAGCGTCAGACGGCGGATGGGCAGAGCGGCGAGGGGAGGAGTTGGCACGCAGGTCAGGCTGTCCGAACGGCACCCCTGGCGTCCACCCGTTTCGATGCAGACGCACGCCCTTTTGGCCATGTCGTAGCCATCCGCACAGCTTGCGGACAGCCGTGAGTGTTTCACGTGAAACAGCGGCGATCGATGAGCGGCGAATGAGTGAACGGTGTTTCCGTACGCGGTAGTTGAGTGGGCTTGCCGGTTCGTCCCATGGCCGGTCCACGGGGGAGGGCGGGAGGGACTTGTGTACCGGGCAACGGCCGGTAGGGTCGACTCCGGTTAACGTCCGGGATCAAGTGCACGCATCCCGCGCGGACCGAGAGAACGGGGCCGACAGCCTGACGGAACGGAGAGATCGAAAACCCGGGGGAAAGCATGCACCCTCCGAGCGGGGTGCGCAGACCGACCGAGAGATGTTCGAGGCGAGGGCACACCATGGACGCTCCGACCACCACGTCGGGGGAGAACGGCATGTCGGAAGGCAGCGGCTGGTTCACGCCGCGCAAGGAGACCTCGGCTCCGCCTCCGGACGACAATCAGGAGCGTGTGCCTGCACAGCCGTCGGCGCCGACGGCCGCGCCGGCCTCATCGGACGCGCGTCTCATCCGCCGCACGATGACCGAGATAGGTCCCGTCGCCGACGAGGTCACCTCCTACTTCTACGCGCTGCTCTTCGTCCGCCATCCCGAGCTGCGGGCGCTGTTCCCGGTCGCCATGGACGTCCAGCGGGACCGTCTGCTGAAGGCGCTGCTCACGGTGGCCGAGCACTTGGACAACACCCAGATCCTCGCCGACTACCTGCAGAACCTGGGCCGTGGCCACCGCAAGTACGGCACACACGCCGGGCACTATCCGGCTGTGGGTGAGTGCCTGATCGCCGCGCTGAGCAGCTACGCCACTGCCGTCTGGAACCCGGAGACCGAGGCCGCCTGGGTACGGGCGTACACGACGATGTCCCAGGCCATGATCGACGCGGCAGCCGCGGACGAACTGCGTGCCCCGGCCTGGTGGCAGGCCGAGATCGTCAGGCACGACCTGCGGACGCCCGATGTCGCCGTCCTCACCGTCCGGCCGGACCAGCCGTATCCCTTCCGCGCGGGGCAGTACACGAGCGTCGAGACACCGTGGTGGCCCCGGGCGTGGCGGCACTACTCGTTCGCTTCCACGCCCCGCTCGGACGGGCTGCTGACGTTCCATGTGAAGGCCGTCCCGGCGGGCTGGGTCTCCAACGCGCTGGTGCACCGCGCGCGGCCGGGAGACGTCATACGCCTCGGCCCGCCCGCCGGCTCGATGACCGTCGACCACACCACCGACAGCGGACTCCTCTGCCTGGGCGGCGGCACCGGCATAGCCCCCATCAAGGCCCTCGTGGAGGATGTAGCCGAGCACGGTGAACGCCGGCCGGTCGAGGTGTTCTACGGCGCTCGGGCCGATCGCGACCTCTACGACATCGACACCCTGCTCCGGCTCGAGCGGAGCCACTCATGGCTGTCGGTCCGCGCGGTCGTCGACCAGCAGGCCCATCCCCGGCTTCCCGAGGCCATACGCGCTTCCGGTCCCTGGAACGAGTACGACGCCTATCTCTCGGGCCCACCCGGCATGATCCGCAGCGGAGTCGGCGTACTCCGGGACATCGGCGTCCCGTCGAGCCGCATACGCCATGACTCGATCGCGGACCTGCTCGTGGCCGGGACCTGAGCCGAGCTATCCCAGATCGGGAGCGTGCATGGCGCGTACGCCCTCGATGTTGCCGTCCAGATAGTGGCGCAGCGACAGCGGGACGAGGTGGACGGAAGCGATGCCGACACGGGTGAACGGGATCCGCACGATCTCGTACTCTCCCGCCGGCTCATCCACTTCCGGTCCGTGGCGCAAGGACGGGTCCATGGACTCCAGCCGGCAGACGAAGAAATGCTGCACCTTCACACCGGTCGCGCCGCCGTCCTCACCGATGTGCTCCACGGTGTCCACGAAGCACGGCACCACATCGGTGATCTTGGCGCCGAGTTCCTCGTACACCTCACGGTGCAGGGCATCCACGACGGTCGGGTCGCTGGGTTCGACCCCGCCACCGGGGGTGACCCAGTAGGGATCGACACCGGGCTTGGTGCGCTTGATCAGGATCAGGTCGTCACCGTCGAGGAGTACGGCACGGGCGGTGCGCTTGACCACGGGTCGGACGGTCATGGGAGAAATGTGGCCCGACTGGTTCCACGTGAAACATCGCAGAGTGTCACCATGTGACCGCATCATGTGCGCCCGTCTCGAAGGCGCGTGGTCGCAGCAGGTTCGCCCCCTGTGCCCCGAGCGTTCAGCACCACGTCGCGGCCGCGCGCAGGAGCCACTCGTGGGCGCGCGCCACGGGGGGCATGGCGAGGGTGCCCGTGCGCACCGCCAGGAAGTACGTGCGCAGCGGCGGTACCACCGGGTCGTACAGGGGCACCACGGCACAGCGGTCGAGGGCCGGGGCGCAGAGATAGCGGGGCAGTACCGCCAGGCCCGCGCCCGCGACCGCACAGGCCAGCACCGCCCGTAGATCGGGGACGATGACCGTGCCCGAGGCGGCCGGGCGGGAGTCGAAGACAGAGGCCCAGTAGCGCGAGACGAACGGCAGCGACTCGTGGACCTCGACGACGGGCAGATTCTCGAGCGCCGGCGCCCCCTTGAGTCGCAGTGCGTCCGTGCCGATCCGCTCCGCCCAGCGGGGGGCCGCGACCAGCACGTGCTCCTCGTCGCACAGAGGAGTCGCGGTGAGCAGGGCGCCGCGCGGCCGGGCGGTGCTGATGGCCAGGTCATGGTGTCCGGAGGCCAGTCCCTCGAGTGCCTCGTCCGCGGTGCCGAAGGAGGCACGGAGCGCGAAGCCCTGGCCGTCGTCCCCGGTCAGCTTCGTGAGGGCGGGCAGGGCCCGTTCGGCGGTGAACTCCGGCGGGCCGACGAGGTGCAGCGTCCGCAACGTGGACTCGTCGTCCAGGCCGCTCTCGGCTATCTCCACCAGCGCGTCGAGATGGGGCGCGGCCTTGTGGGCGAGTTCGTCGCCGATGGTCGTCGGGGTCACCCCGCGGGCCTGGCGGAGGAAGAGGGGCTTGCCCAGCTGGCGTTCCAGGGTGCGGATC